>NZ_BAAGRF010000030.1:0-7184 GCF_054783095.1 Intrasporangium mesophilum
TTGCTGGTGTTCTTGCTCGGCTAGTGATTGACCCTTCGTGGGTGTTTGTTTTCAACGGAGAGTTTGATCCTGGCTCAGGACGAACGCTGGCGGCGTGCTTAACACATGCAAGTCGAACGGTGATGACAGGGCTTGCCTTGTCGGATCAGTGGCGAACGGGTGAGTAACACGTGAGTAACCTGCCCCAGACTCTGGGATAACCCCGGGAAACCGGAGCTAATACCGGATATGACCCTTGTACGCATGTGCTGGGGGTGGAAAGTTTTTCGGTCTGGGATGGGCTCGCGGCCTATCAGCTTGTTGGTGAGGTAGTGGCTCACCAAGGCGACGACGGGTAGCCGGCCTGAGAGGGCGACCGGCCACACTGGGACTGAGACACGGCCCAGACTCCTACGGGAGGCAGCAGTGGGGAATATTGCACAATGGGCGAAAGCCTGATGCAGCGACGCCGCGTGAGGGATGACGGCCTTCGGGTTGTAAACCTCTTTCAGCAGGGAAGAAGCGGAAGTGACGGTACCTGCAGAAGAAGCACCGGCTAACTACGTGCCAGCAGCCGCGGTAATACGTAGGGTGCGAGCGTTGTCCGGAATTATTGGGCGTAAAGAGCTTGTAGGCGGTTTGTCGCGTCTGCTGTGAAAATCCGGGGCTCAACTCCGGACTTGCAGTGGGTACGGGCAGGCTAGAGTGTGGTAGGGGAGACTGGAATTCCTGGTGTAGCGGTGGAATGCGCAGATATCAGGAGGAACACCGATGGCGAAGGCAGGTCTCTGGGCCACTACTGACGCTGAGAAGCGAAAGCATGGGGAGCGAACAGGATTAGATACCCTGGTAGTCCATGCCGTAAACGTTGGGCGCTAGGTGTGGGACTCATTCCACGAGTTCCGTGCCGCAGCTAACGCATTAAGCGCCCCGCCTGGGGAGTACGGCCGCAAGGCTAAAACTCAAAGGAATTGACGGGGGCCCGCACAAGCGGCGGAGCATGCGGATTAATTCGATGCAACGCGAAGAACCTTACCAAGGCTTGACATACACCGGACACATCCAGAGATGGGTGCTTCTTCGGACTGGTGTACAGGTGGTGCATGGTTGTCGTCAGCTCGTGTCGTGAGATGTTGGGTTAAGTCCCGCAACGAGCGCAACCCTCGTTCTATGTTGCCAGCACGTGATGGTGGGGACTCATAGGAGACTGCCGGGGTCAACTCGGAGGAAGGTGGGGATGACGTCAAATCATCATGCCCCTTATGTCTTGGGCTTCACGCATGCTACAATGGCCGGTACAAAGGGCTGCGAAACCGCGAGGTGGAGCGAATCCCAAAAAACCGGTCTCAGTTCGGATTGGGGTCTGCAACTCGACCCCATGAAGTCGGAGTCGCTAGTAATCGCAGATCAGCAACGCTGCGGTGAATACGTTCCCGGGCCTTGTACACACCGCCCGTCAAGTCACGAAAGTCGGTAACACCCGAAGCCGGTGGCCCAACCCTTGTGGGGGGAGCCGTCGAAGGTGGGACTGGCGATTGGGACTAAGTCGTAACAAGGTAGCCGTACCGGAAGGTGCGGCTGGATCACCTCCTTTCTAAGGAGCATTAAGCCCCGCTGCCGGCGAGTGTCTGGTGGGGGGTGCTCATGGGTGGAACATCGATTAGTTGGCGCCGTGCCCGGCCGTTGGCCGCTAGTACAAGCTGGTCTGCACCTTGCGTGTGGGTTTCAGCAGTGGAACGTGGTGGTGGTGGGGTTGGGGTGCTTGACACGTTGTTGGGTCCTGAGGGATCGGGCTTGTCCTGGCTTCTCTGTGGGGTGTCCTGGCGCTGGTGGCCGTGTGGTGGCCGGCGTCTGGGGTGTCTCTGCTGGGGGGTTGGGGCTGGTTGGTTCTTCTGGTTGAGTGTGTGGGCCTTCTGGCTGGTCCGACCGTGTGTCGGGTCCGGGTGGGGGGTGCCGGTTGTATGTTGAGAACTTCACAGTGGACGCGAGCATCTTTGTGGCCAAGTTTTTAAGGGCACTCGGTGGATGCCTTGGCACCAGGAACCGAAGAAGGACGTAGGAATCTGCGATAAGCCTCGGGTAGTCGATAACCAGACTGTGATCCGAGGATTTCCGAATGGGGAAACCCGGCTGGAGGCAAGTCCAGTCACCCGCACCTGAATATATAGGGTGTGTGGAGGGAACGTGGGGAAGTGAAACATCTCAGTACCCACAGGAAGAGAAAACAAGAGTGATTCCGTGAGTAGTGGCGAGCGAAAGCGGATGAGGCTAAACCGGGCGTGTGTGATAGCTGTCAGGCGTTGCATGTCCGGGGTCGTGGGACCCGCTTACCGGTGCTGACATGCCGGTGGGGAGTGAGAAATCTGCGTCATAGTCGAAGAGCATTGAATGGCTCGGCATAGAGGGTGCGACCCCCGTAGACGAAATGGTGTGGACTCCCGGTGGGGATCCCAAGTAGCACGGGGCCCGAGAAATCCCGTGTGAATCTGGCAGGACCACCTGCTAAGCCTAAATATTCCCTGGTGACCGATAGCGGACAAGTACCGTGAGGGAAAGGTGAAAAGTACCCCGGGAGGGGAGTGAAATAGATCCTGAAACCGTGTGCCTACAATCCGTTGGAGCCTCCCCCCGTTGGGGGTGTGGGGTGACAGCGTGCCTTTTGAAGAATGAGCCTGCGAGTTAGTGCTCAGTGGCGAGGTTAACCCGTGTGGGGAAGCCGTAGCGAAAGCGAGTCCGAATAGGGCGTCATAGTCGCTGGGTCTAGACCCGAAGCGGAGTGATCTACCCATGGCCAGGTTGAAGCGCAGGTAAGACTGCGTGGAGGACCGAACCCACTTAGGTTGAAAACTGAGGGGATGAGCTGTGGGTAGGGGTGAAAGGCCAATCAAACTCCGTGATAGCTGGTTCTCCCCGAAATGCATTTAGGTGCAGCGTCACGTGTTTCTTACCGGAGGTAGAGCTACTGGATAGCCGATGGGCCTCACCAGGTTACTGACGTTAGCCAAACTCCGAATGCCGGTAAGTGAGAGCGTGGCAGTGAGACTGCGGGGGATAAGCTCCGTAGTCGAGAGGGAAACAGCCCAGATCACCAGCTAAGGTCCCTAAGCGTGTGCTAAGTGGGAAAGGATGTGGAGTTGCTGTGACAACCAGGAGGTTGGCTTAGAAGCAGCCACCCTTCAAAGAGTGCGTAATAGCTCACTGGTCAAGTGATTCCGCGCCGACAATGTAGCGGGGCTCAAGCACACCACCGAAGCTGTGGCATTGACACACTGCTCGGCACCGGCACCTGCGGGTCCGGTGTCCAGGCGTGTTGATGGGTAGGGGAGCGTCGTGTTGCCAGGGAAGCGGCGGAGTGATCCAGCCGTGGAGGCTACACGAGTGAGAATGCAGGCATGAGTAGCGAATGACGGGCGAGAAACCCGTCCGCCGAATAACCAAGGGTTCCAGGGTCAAGCTAATCTGCCCTGGGTAAGTCGGGACCTAAGGCGAGGCCGACAGGCGTAGTCGATGGACATCCGGTTGATATTCCGGAACCGGCGAAGAACCGCCCCTGATGAACCCCGTGATGCTAAGTGCCTGAAGCACGCCCAACTGACCCTTCGGGGTCACCGGGTGTGTGGAGCGCACGAACCGACCGGGTAGTAGTCAAGCGATGGAGTGACGCAGGAAGGTAGCCGCCGCGTGGCGATGGTTGTCCACGTCTAAGGGTGTAGGGCGAGATCCAGGCAAATCCGGATCTCATACAAGCCTGAGACCTGACAGTGACCGCGAATGCGGGAAGAGGGTGATCCTATGCTGCCGAGAAAAACTTCTAGCGAGGTTCGAGCCGCCCGTACCCCAAACCGACTCAGGTGGTTAGGTAGAGAATACCAAGGCGATCGAGTGAATCGTGGTTAAGGAATTCGGCAAAATACCCCCGTAACTTCGGGAGAAGGGGGGCCCTGATCGTGAACCCACTTGCTGGGGGAGCGTGATCGGCCGCAGAGACCAGGGAGAAGCGACTGTTTACTAAAAACACAGGTCCGTGCCAAGTCGCAAGACGATGTATACGGACTGACGCCTGCCCGGTGCTGGAACGTTAAGGGGACCGGTTAGCACGCAAGTGCGAAGCTGAGAACTTAAGCGCCAGTAAACGGCGGTGGTAACTATAACCATCCTAAGGTAGCGAAATTCCTTGTCGGGTAAGTTCCGACCTGCACGAATGGCGTAACGACTTCTCCACTGTCTCAACCACGAACTCGGCGAAATTGCACTACGAGTAAAGATGCTCGTTACGCGCAGCAGGACGGAAAGACCCCGGGACCTTTACTACAGCTTGGTATTGGTGTTCGGTACGGCTTGTGTAGGATAGGTGGGAGACTGTGAAGCCGTCACGTCAGTGATGGTGGAGTCAACGTTGAAATACCACTCTGGTCGTTCTGGATATCTAACCTCGGTCCGTGATCCGGATCAGGGACAGTGCCTGGTGGGTAGTTTAACTGGGGCGGTTGCCTCCTAAAAGGTAACGGAGGCGCCCAAAGGTTCCCTCAGCCTGGTTGGCAATCAGGTTTTGAGTGTAAGTGCACAAGGGAGCTTGACTGTGAGACAGACATGTCGAGCAGGGACGAAAGTCGGGACTAGTGATCCGGCGGTGGCTTGTGGAAGCGCCGTCGCTCAACGGATAAAAGGTACCCCGGGGATAACAGGCTGATCTTGCCCAAGAGTCCATATCGACGGCATGGTTTGGCACCTCGATGTCGGCTCGTCGCATCCTGGGGCTGGAGTAGGTCCCAAGGGTTGGGCTGTTCGCCCATTAAAGCGGTACGCGAGCTGGGTTTAGAACGTCGTGAGACAGTTCGGTCCCTATCCGCTGTGCGCGTAGGAAACTTGAGAAAGGCTGTCCCTAGTACGAGAGGACCGGGATGGACGAACCTCTGGTGTGTCAGTTGTTCTGCCAAGAGCACCGCTGATTAGCTACGTTCGGAAGTGATAACCGCTGAAAGCATCTAAGCGGGAAGCACGTTTCAAGATGAGGTTTCCAGGCCCGCGAGGGCGAGAGGCTCCCAGCTAGACGACTGGGTTGATAGGCCGGACGTGGAAGCACAGCAATGTGTGGAGCTGACCGGTACTAATAAGCCGATAACTTGACAACAAAGATGCTACGCGTCCACTGTGCAGTTCCCGAGATACAAACGGGACACACCCACACAACATTTGATATCTCCATAGAGTTTCGGCTGTCATAGCGAAGGGGAAACGCCCGGCTCCATTCCGAACCCGGAAGCTAAGCCCTTCAGCGCCGATGGTACTGCACTGGTGACGGTGTGGGAGAGTAGGACGCAGCCGGACACACTTTGTCAGAGCGCCCCAGACGGAACTTCATTGATCCGACTGGGGCGCTCTTTTTTTGTGCACCGAGCGATGATGGTGGCGCCGGCGATGCCCGGCGCGGAAGGATGCAGTCATGAGTGACCAGGACGGCAACGGCGATCGAGGCGGACGCAGCGACGACGGTTCCCGTGGGCACGACCGCGCGCGGAACGGCAAGGGCGGCGCAGGCCACGGGTCCGGAACGGCACGCCCGAGCGGCTCCCGATCTGGAGGCCCCGGGGGCGGTGCCAAGAAGCCCGGCTCCACGGGGTCCGGCTCATCGCGCTCTGGCGAACCGCGGTCGGGAGCACCGAGGTCGGGTTCGTCGCGCTCCGGTGGCTCGTCTTACGGCGCATCACGCTCAGGTGGTGCGCGGACGGGACGACCGCCGAGAGACTACGACCGGCAGGGCGACGGCCGAGACCGCGGGGATCGCGGGACGGGTAGGGATGAACGTGGTGACGACCGGCGTGAGCGACGCGATCGCGCGTCTGGCAGCGGTCACGGCGATGGCCGCAGCGGCGGGCGCGGCTCGTACCCGGATCGGCGCGATCGGGACGGCCAGGGCGACCGAGGTGGTCGGCAAGGCCGCTATGACGAGCGACCGGGCAGCGCTGACCGCTATGGGACCCAGCGCAGCGGGGGTCGCGATGACCGCGGCCGTGGCTACGGCGGGGACGACCGACGGGGAGGCTCGCGCGATGGCCGTGACCGCGGCTACTCACGTGACGACCGCGACCGCGGCTACTCACGTGACGACCGCGACCGCGGCTACTCGCGCGACGACCGCGACCGCGGCTACTCGCGCGACGACCGTGCGGGTGGGTACGGACGCGACGATCGGCGAGGTGGTTCGCGCGACGACCGGAGCCGGGGATCTTCGCGCGACGACCGTGACCGCGGATATTCGCGCGACGACCGGGGCCGGGGGTACGGGCGCGACGACCGTGACCGCGGCCACTCGCGCGACGACCGGGGTCGCGGGTACGGCCGCGACGACCGAGGGCGTGGCGCGCGCGATGACCGCGGGGGAGCGCCCGAGAGGCGTGGCGGCCCGCGTCTGACGCCGAAGTCGCCGCGCAAGCCAGAGCCTGCGATCCGCGAGGGCGTCACCGGCCACGAGGTCGACCGCAGCGTGAAGAGCCAGCTGCGCACCCTGTCGAAGGAGAACGCCGAGGGCGTGGCGCAGCATCTGGTCATGGTCGCGGAGCTGCTCGACGTGGACCCAGAGGCCGCGCTGGCGCACGCCGAGACCGCCGTGCGCCGGGCCGGCCGGGTACCTGCGGCTCGTGAGGCCCTCGGACTCGTGGCGTACCGGCTCGGGGACTGGGCGCGCGCGCTGGGAGAGTTCCGCACGGTGCGCCGCTTGTCCGGGTCGAACCATCTTCTACCGCTCATGGTCGACTGCGAGCGAGCCCTCGGGCGGCAGACCAAGGCGCTCGAGCTGGCCCAGAGCGAGGAGGCCAAGGGCCTGGCCATCGACGACCGCGTCGAGCTCGCCATCGTCGTCTCCGGCATCCGACGTGACCTGGGCCAGACGGACGCCGCCGTTGCCGGTCTCAGCGACCTCGCCCGCAGGATCAGCCCACATCGCCCGTCGGCCGCCCGGCTCTACTACGCCTACGCCGACGCCCTGCTTGCGGCGGGGGACCCCGCAGCGGCCCGGGACTGGTTCGCGCGGGCGGCGGATGCCGACCATGAGCTGACCACGGACGCGGCGGAGCGGCTCGACGAGCTCGACGGTGTGGACGTCACCGACCTGCTTGGCGACCTCGACGACGTGGACGACGACGACGTGGACGACGACGACGTGGACGACGACGACGTGGACGACGACGACGTGGACGACGACGACG
>NZ_BAAGRF010000031.1:0-89059 GCF_054783095.1 Intrasporangium mesophilum
AGCAACTGTCAAGCATCAGCCGAAACACTGTCAGGCATCAACCGAAGCCCAAACGTCAAGCATCAGGCGGAGTCATACAAACGTGTGGTGGGCCCCGTCGGGCTCGAACCGACGACCGGCGGATTAAAAGTCCGATGCTCTACCGACTGAGCTAGAGGCCCTGGCGAACCTGGAACTCCGTCGCGGGCCTCGCCCTGCCGGGCGGTCGCCCGTCGACCTGTTCTGGATCCGACGTCAGTATGCCTCACGCCGATGTCCGGGACTCTGGCGCGGCCCCCATTGCAGGCCGACCCCAGCCAAGAGCGGCCGACTGAACACCACGAACGCCGCCACACCACCCAGGTGGCCATCAGCACAGCGCCCGATCCGCCGCGTCGTTGGCCGCCCACTCCTCAGTGGGTAGATGATTGGCCATGGGCACGTCTCAACATCGTGAGGTCGAGCGCAAGTACGACGTCGACTCGGGCACAGTCCTGCCCGATCTCGTCGGAGTCGACGGGGTCGCGTCGGCGAGCCGGCAGGTCGTGCACGACCTCGAGGCGACCTACTTCGACACTGCCACGCTCGACCTCCTCCACCACAAGGTCACGCTGCGCCGCCGCACGGGCGGGGATGACGCGGGCTGGCACCTCAAGCTCCCCGAGTCCGACGAGGCTCGCATCGAGGTCCGTATGCCGCTTGGCCGGCACGCCGCTCCCGACACCGTCCCACCCGACGAGCTCGTCGACCCCGTGCGGGCCATCGTGCGGGACCGCCCGCTCCAGGCGGTCGCGCGAGTGTCCACGCACCGGCTCGAACGGACTCTGCTCGACGCCGACGGACGAGAGATGGCGCAGCTGTCCGACGACCACGTCACAGCAGAGCGCCTCATCGCCCAGCGCGAGCCCGCGCTCCTCGGGACTGTCACCGAGGCGCCGACCGTCCCGGCAACGGAGCAGGCGACCGGGTCAGCAGCCGAGACGCCCTTTGTGCTACCCACAGACCTCGCCTCCCAGAGTGTGTCCGAGCCGCTCGCCGAGCCGCTCACCGAGACGCCGTTCGCCGAGCCCACCGCCGAGCCGTTCGCCGAGCCCACCGCTGAGCCGTTCGCCGAGCCACTCGGCGAACCCCTCTCCGAAACATTCACCGAGTCGGTCACCGAGTCCGCCACCGAACCACTCACCGCAACCGTCCAGAGCGCCGCAACGATGGAGTGGCGCGAGGTCGAGGTCGAGCTCGTCGACGGCAGCGAGGACCTCATCGAACGCATCGACGCGGTACTCACCGCCGCCGGCTGCTCCCGAGCCACCGTCGGGTCGAAGGTGGCCCGCGCCCTCGGCGAGACGGCATACCGCGTGGGTCGCATCGGCGCGGGGCGGCCCACCCGGCCGACCAGCCGCAAGGCGGCCCGCAAGGGCTCGGCGAGAGACCTGCTCCTGGCTCACCTGGCCGAGCACGTGGGGGAGCTGGAGGAGCACGACCGTGGGGTTCGGGCGGGGGAGCCCGGGTCGGTGCACAAGATGCGGATCGCCGCACGGCGGATCCGGTCGGCGCTCGTGACCTACCGCAAGCTCCTGGCGCCCGGCTCGGTCGAGCCGCTGCGCAACGACCTCAAGTGGCTCGGCCAGTCGCTGGGCCGCGCCCGCGATGCCGACGTCCTGCGTGACCACCTCGACGAGGTCCTGTCGGCCGAGCCGGCCGAGCTCGTAATCGGGCCCGTCGCCACGCGGATCGACGACACCCTCGGCGCCCAGCACCAGATGGGCGTGGAGGAGGCGCTGGAGGCCCTGCGGAGCGAGCGCTACTACCGGCTGCTCGACTCGCTCGACGACCTCATCACGTGGTCCGCGTGGACGCTCCTCGCCGAGGACCGCGCCGGACGGGTGGTGCCGAAGCTGCTCCGCCGCGACGCCAAGCGGCTCGGGCGGGCCGTCTCGGAGATCGACGAAGCCACGGACCCGCAGGCCCACGACGCCGCCCTGCACGAGGCCCGCAAGAAGGCCAAGCGCTACCGGTATGCCGCCGAGAGCGCGATCCCCGCCTACGGCAAGCCCGCCAAGCGGCTCGCGCGCCGCGCGAAGCAGGTGCAGGCCACGCTCGGCGAGCACCAGGACGCGGTGGTCGCCCGCGCCGCCCTGCGCGAGCTCGGGGTGCAGGCCCACCTCAGCGACGAGAACGGCTTCACCTACGGCCGCCTCCACGCGCTCGAGCAGCAGCGGGCAGAGCGCGCCGAGGCCGAGTTCGAGAAGGCGTGGCGGCGTCTGCCGCGCAGGCGCCTGCGGCGCATTCTCAAGGGATGACGGCCCCAGCCGTTAGCCTGCTGGGATGAGCGAGCACGACCACCCGAGCCCGAGGCGGCCGGCCTTCTTCAGCCCGTCCGCCCTCGAGGCGCACGGGGGCGCGTACGACCCCACCGAGGAGATCCACATCGCCCACGAGACGGCGCTCGCTCTCGTGCACGCCGGCCGCGCCGCCGCCGACCCTGAGCTCACCCAGCGCCTCGTCGCCCTCGTCGACGAGATCGGGCTGTCGACCCTCGCCGAGCTGTGGTCCCAGCGCCCCGCGCGCTCGCTGCCGGGCGCGCTCTGGCGCCTCTACGTGCTGCGTGAGTGGGTGCGCCGGGCGCCCGAGGAGGCCAGCCGCGAGTATGCCGCGGGCATCCGCTTCACCGGCCCCAGCCACGTCATCGCCGGTGCCGCCGAGCCCGCCGGGCCTCAGGAGATGAGCCGCCTCATCGACGAGATCCTGCGCGGCGTGTTCGAGGGCGACCTCGCGATCGCGCTCGAGCGGGCCGCGGCGTTCTGCCGCGTCGTGTCTGCGGGCCGTGCGGACATCTCGTCCGGCGACGAGACTGCCGAGCAGGCCGCCAACGTGCTCGCGATGGCCGACGATCTGACCGTGTGCGCCCGCCTGTGGCGCGGCGACGCCCTCGACTGAGTGCTCCCCGACGGCATACCGCACAGAATGTGCCGAAGGGCTTGCGTTTCAGCGACTTTGGTGATCCGCGCGGGCACCTTTATCCTTGAACCCGCGTCGGGTCGCGGTAGCCCCGGGTCCCAATTTCCGCCGCTACGAGCGGCCCAGTGCCGAGAGGCGCTCCCGGCCCGACGCAACCTCTCGCTGGTGCGCGGCGCCTCACCGTGGCGCCAAGGCCTGACCCTTGCGGGCTCCGGTGGCCGGTCAGAGCACGATCCGGTAAACGGCCATCTCGTTCCCGGCTTCTTCACACGGCACCCAGCACGGCGCCGTACCCTGGGGCGCATGGCCCCCGAGGAAGAGCGGTCCGGCGACCTGCTCGATGTCGCGCTGCGCGACGAGATCGAGCTCGTGAGCGACCTCGTCGTGGCGGCTTCGTCGAGCCCGCGCCATTTCACGCCGGCCGAGGTGGACGCGCTCCTTGGCATCAGCGCCGGCTCGACGGCCAAGGTCGACCCGTCGGCTGCGACGCGACGGGCAGGATCCGACCAGTAGAACGCTGGTGCCCCTCGAGCCACGGCTCGACGAGCCCGTCCTGGCCAGCGGCCGGAACCGCACAGGACGAGGGGTAGACAGGCGGCCAGCCATGGCCCTGAATGTCCCGATATCACCTTTTTGGGGGCATGGGCCCCGACGTCGTCGTGAACAGCCGGCCACGGCTCGGTTGCGTTCGATCGACGCCTTGCCCGTAGCATCTTCCACGGACCAGACGCCGATCGACCGGAGCAACGCCCGTGGGTTTTCGCCTCACACCCCAGGACACCAGCTTTTTCAACCTCTTCACTTCCTCCGCCCAACTCCTCGTCGAGGCGACTCGCGAGCTGACACGGTTCCTCGAGGTCGATCCCATGCAGCGCCAGGCGGTGGCTGACCGCCTCAAGGAGCTGGAGCACGCGGCTGACGACGCCACCCACGAGCTCATCAACAAGGTCAACAGCTCGTTCATCACGCCCTTCGACCGCGAGGACATCCACGGCCTCGCCGCGTCGCTCGACGACTGCATGGACCTCATCGAGGAGACCGGCGACCTCATCGTCCTGTACCGCCTCGGCGAGATCCCGGATGGCCTCGCCGACCAGTTCGAGATCCTGGCCCGGATGGCGGAGGTGACGGCCGAGGCTATGCCTCGGCTGCGCTCCCTCAGCGACCTCAAGAGCTACTGGATCGAGATCAACCGCCTCGAGAACCAGGCCGACTCCCTCCACCGCACGATGGTGGCCAACCTCTTCAACAACTCGCACGACGCTGTCCACGTGATCAAGGTGAAGTCGATCGTCGACGGTTTCGAGGACGCTGCTGACGCGTTCGAGAAGGTCGCGCACGTGGTCGAGGGCATCGCGGTCAAGGAGTCCTGACCCTCCGATGGACACGACCATTCCGGTCCTTGCGGTCGGTGCTGTCATCGCACTGGCCATGGCGTTCAACTACACCAACGGCTTCCACGACGCGGCCAATGCGATCGCGACCTCGATCTCCACCCGGGCGCTCACGCCCAAGGTGGCCCTCATCATGGCTGCCGTCGCCAACCTCGCCGGCGCGTTCTTCGGCGGCAAGGTGGCCAAGACCATCGGCAGCGGCATCATCGAGCAGCCCGAGGGCGTCAACGGCCTCTGGCTGGTGACAGCGGCCCTCGTCGGGGCGATGACCTGGAACCTGCTCACGTGGTACTTCGGCCTTCCCTCCTCGTCCTCCCACGCCCTCATCGGCGGCCTCGCCGGGGCGGCCATCGTCGCCGGCGTCGGCGTCCAGTGGGACGTGCTCTGGGACAAGGTCATCATTCCGATGGTCGCCTCGCCTGTCATCGGCCTGCTCCTGGGCTACCTCGTCATGGCAACGATCCTCTGGGTCTTCCGGCGCGCTCATCCGGGCCGCGTGCAGCGCGGCTTCCGCACCGCGCAGACGGCGTCCGCGGCAGCCATGGCCTTCGGCCACGGTCTGCAGGATGCCGCCAAGACGGCCGGTGTGGTCGTGCTCGTGCTCAACATCTCGGGCTACCACGAGGGCGACTCCATCCCGCCGTGGGTCCTCGTGCTGTCGGCCATCGTCATCTCCCTCGGCACGTATGCCGGTGGGTGGCGCATCATGCGCACGCTCGGTCGCCGGATCATCGACCTCGGGCCCCCGCAGGGCTTCGCGGCCGAGACCACGGCCGCCTCGATCCTCTACGTCGCGGGTCTCGGGTTCGGTGCGCCGATCTCGACGACGCACACGATCACCTCGGCGATCATGGGCGTGGGCGCTACCAAGAGCGTGCGGGCCGTCCGCTGGAACGTCGCCGGCAACATCGTCGGCGCGTGGTTCCTCACGTTCCCGGGCGCCGGCCTCGTGGCCGCCCTCACCTGGTACGTGACCAGCATCTTCCGCTGACCCGGCCCATCCAGCTCGCCGCATAAGCCGCCGCGGCGCACCCCCGGCATTCGAGTGAGCGCTGGGTCCCACCCCTCCCAGCCCTGCGGCATACGGGGAAGGGGGCGGCCCCCCGAACAGTCGAGTGGGCGCCCCGTCCCACCCGTCCCAGGGCTGCGGCATACGTGGCCAGCCTCCCAACAGTCGAGTGGGCGCTCGGTCCCACCCTTCCCACCTGTCATGTGACGGGTGGGACCGAGCGCCCACTCGACCGGATGGTCGCGGGGCGGGGCGCCCACTCGACCGGATGGTCGCGGGGCGGGGCGCCCACTCGACCGGATGGTCGCGGGGCGGGGCGCCCACTCGACCGGATGGTCGTGGGACGGGGCGCCCACTCGACCGGATGGTCGTGGGGCGGGGCGCCCACTCGACCGGATGGTCGTGGGACGGGGCGCCCACTCGACCGGATGGTCGTGGGACGGGGCGCCCACTCGACCGGGGATGGGGCGTGGGACGGGGCGCCCACTCGACCGGATGGTCGCGCGGCGGGGCGCACACTCGACGGGGAGGGCGCCGTATGCCGGTCAGCCGAAGCGGCCGGAGATGTAGTCCTCGGTGGCCTGCTCGGTCGGGTTGTTGAAGATCCGCGTCGTGTCGTCGATCTCGATGAGGCGACCCGGCTCGCCGGTCGCCTTGAGGTTGAAGAATGCCGTGCGGTCCGAGACGCGGGCCGCCTGCTGCATGTTGTGCGTCACGATGACGATCGTGTACTCGGACTTCAACTCGTTGATGAGGTCCTCGATCGCGAGCGTCGAGATCGGGTCGAGCGCCGAGCAGGGCTCGTCCATGAGCAGCACCTGCGGTTGCACCGCGATGGCGCGCGCAATGCAGAGGCGCTGCTGCTGGCCACCGGACAGGCCCGCGCCGGGCTTGCTCAGGCGGTCCTTGACCTCGTTCCACAGGTTGGCGCCCTTGAGCGACGCCTCGACGATGCCATCGAGCGTCTTCCGGTTCTTCACACCGTTGAGGCGCAGCCCGGCCGCCACGTTGTCGTAGATGGACATCGTCGGGAACGGGTTGGGGCGCTGGAAGACCATGCCGACCGTGCGGCGGACCGTCACCGGGTCCATCGTCGAGGCGTAGAGGTCCTGGTCGTCGAGCATGACCTTGCCCTCGACGCGCCCGCCGGGGATGACCTCGTGCATCCGGTTCAGGGTGCGAAGGAAGGTGGACTTTCCGCAGCCGGAGGGGCCGATGAAAGCCGTGACGGACCGGGGCTCGACCGTCATCGAGACGCCCTCCACGGCCTTGAAGGTGCCGTAGTAGACGTTGAGGTCGCTGACGTCGATTCGCTTTGCCATCGGAATGGTTCGCTTTCTCTTACTTCTTGACCGAGCCGAAGTACGCGATGACCCGGCCGATGATGTTGAGGAGCAGGACGAGCAGGATCAGGGTCAGCGCTGTGGCCCACATGCGCTGCGCGGCCGCCGCGAGCGCGATGTCGCCGCGGTCCTGGTTGATCATCATCGGCAGGGTGGGGAAGTTGCCGTCGAAGAGGTTCCGCTGGAAGTTCTTGGTGTACGGCGCCAGGATCAGCAGCGGTGCGGTCTCACCCATGACACGCGCGACGCCGAGCAGCACTCCGGTGATGATGCCGGAGAATGCGGTCCGCAGCACGACCTTGACGACCGTGACCCATTTCGGGACGCCGAGTGCGTAGGAGGCCTCCCGCAGCTCGTTCGGGACGAGCTTGAGCATCTCCTCGGTGGACCGCACCACGACCGGGATCATGAGCAGCACGAGCGCGAGCGCGGCGGCGAAGCCGGACCGGTTGATGCCGAACGTCGTCACCCACACGGCATAGATGAACAGCGCGGCCACGATCGAGGGGACACCGGACAGGATGTCGACCATGAAGCTGATCGCCCGGGCGAGCTTCCCGCGGCCGTACTCCACGAGGTAGACGGCCGTCATGATGCCGACTGGCACGGCGATGAGCGCCGTCATGCCGACCATCATCAGCGTGCCCTCGATGGCGTGACGCGCACCGCCGCCGAAGTCCTCGGAGTTGATGTTGCGCTGGTTGTTGGTCCACCACGTCGAGGTGACGACCAGGTGGATGCCGTTCTTGATGACGGTCCACAGGATCCAGACCAGCGGCACGATCGCCAGGAAGAAGCAGAGCCAGACCACGACCCGGGCGATGACGTCCTTGGTCGCGCGTCCGCGATGGGGGCTGCCCATCTCCTCCAGAGCCTCACGGCCCTGGGGTCCGCCGGGGGGAACGGCGTCGTCGCCCAGCTCGGCGTCCGCCGAGACGCGGTCCTTCGTCACAGTGCTCATTCGGTGAATGCCTTCCTGCGCTCGATGACGATCCGGGCGATGCTGTTGACCACGAAGGTCAGCACGAAGAGGACCAGGCCGGCCGCGATGTAGGCACCCGTCTTGGTCGGGTTGCTGAACTCGGACGCATTGTTCGCGATCTTCGAGGCGAAGGTCTCGCCGCCGTTGAAGAGCGACCACGTCCACTGGGCGCCGTCAGGAAGGGACGAGACGAGGAAGGTCACGGCGATGGTCTCGCCGAGGGCCCGTCCGAGCGCGAGCATGGACGCGGAGATGACGCCGGGGCGCCCGAAGGGCAGCACCGCGGTGCGGATCATCTCCCACTGGGTCGCCCCCAGCGCGAGGGCGCCCTCCTTGTGCGCGAGCGGCGTCTGGTCGAAGACCTCCCGCGAGAGGGCCGTGACGATCGGCAGCACCATGATCGACAGCACGACGCCGATGAACAGGATGTTGCCCGAGATGCCGGTCGGGGAGAAGAGCGGGAACCAGCCGAGATGGCCCTCCATCCACGACTGCACCGGCTTGTAGACCGGGGCCAGCGTGATCAGGCCCCAGAGGCCGAAGACGATGGACGGGACGGCGGCCAGCAGGTCGACGAGGGCGGCCGCCGGGCGGCGCATCCACATCGGTGCGTACTGCGTCAGGAACAGGGCCACGCCCACGCCGATCGGCACCGAGATGACCATGGCGAGCGTCGAGGCCGCGACCGTGGTCCAGAGGAACTCGAGGATGCCGAAGGCGGGCTTCTCGCCGCCTGGGTTCCAGACCCGTGAGGTGAAGAAGTTGACGTTGTTGTTCGCGAGCGCCGGGATCGCCTGGACGATGAGGAAGATCGCGATGAGGGTGACGACGACGATGACGAAGACGCCCGAGAGCGTCGCCACCCCGCCGAAGAGCCGGTCACCCGTGCGGCCCGTGGAGGCGCGGTCGCCTCGCCAGGAGGGACGACCTTCAGGGCCTGGAAGCTCGTCGGTTGCGGAGACACCGGTCATAGAAGACACGTGGTTCCTACTTCCTTCGCCCGTCGTTAGCGGCCCGGGCGGTCACTCGGAGTGTCGCGAGGGGCGGACGCCTGAATCAGGCGCCCGCCCCCAGCGTCGGGTTCTCAGGAGATCGCGTCAACCGCGGTCTGGACCTTGGTCGCGACCTCGGTGGGCAGTGGAGCGTAGCCCTTGGACTCGATGCTCTTCTGGACCTCGTCCGAGGCGAACGTCTTGAGGAACGCCTTGACCTTCTTGCCCGTCTCGGCGTCGGCGTACTTCGAGCAGACGATCTCGTAGGTGACCAGGACGATCGGGTAGGCCCCGGCCTCCTTGGTCGCGTAGTCGATCTTCAGCGCGAGGTCGTTGCCGCTGCCCGTCTGGGTGGCCGTGGCGATCGTCTTGCCGGCCGACTCGGAGGTCAGCTCGACCGGGCCGCTGCCCGTGTCGATCTGGGCCATCGGCAGCTGGTTCTGCTGGGCGTAGGAGAGCTCGACGTACGTGATGGCGCCGTCCTGGCCCTTGGTGGCGGTGGCGACACCGGCCGACTTCTCCTTGCCCTCGCCGGTGGCCGGCCACTTCTTGCTGGTCTCGTAGGACCAGGCGTCGGGGGCCGCAGCCTTGAGGTACTTGGTGAAGTTCTCGGTCGTGCCCGACTCGTCAGAGCGGAAGTAGACCTTGATCGGGGTGGCCGGAAGCGTGGCGCCCTTGTTGAGCGCGGCGATGGCCGGGTCGTTCCACGTCTTGATCTTGCCGTCGAAGATCTTGGCGGCAACCTCGGCGTTGAGCACGAGCTTGTCGACGCCCTTGACGTTGTAGGCGATGGCGATCGGGCCCGTGACCATGGGCAGGTTCCACGCGGGCGAGCCACAGGCGGTGGCCGCGTCGGTGGCCTCGACCTTGCCGTCGACCGGCACGGTCTTGAGGGCCGAGTCGGAGCCGGCGAAGTCGACCTGCTTGGCGATGAACTGCTTGATGCCGGCCCCCGAGCCGGTCGGCTGGTAGTCGACGTTGGCGTCGGCGCACTTGTTCTGGAAGGCCGTGATCGCCTCGTCGATGGCGTTCTTCTGGGCCGATGAGCCCTCCGCCTTGAGGTCGCCGCTGAAGCAGTCGGCGGAGGCGCCGGTCTCCCCACCCGCGGCGGTGCTGCCGCCGGAGGTCGAGGAGTCGTTGTTCTCGGACGCGCAGGCCGATAGCGCAAGAGCGCCGGACAGGGCGATGGCGCCGAGAGCGCTGATACGCGAAACAGACACGAGCTTGTTCCCTCTCGATGGGGGTTGTCTTGATGTCGAACGGACGCGGCCGAGCGACGTTGATGGACCGTTATCCACCCGCGAACATAGGAGCGCCCGAATGACCTTTGGTCCACGTGCGGTTAACGCAAGGTGAACGCGGGGTGACGACTTCGTGCCGCGGCCGAGTCGTCCCTGTCGAGGTGCGGCCAATCGGACATAGCAAGTCGGAACGGGCGGCGTCGCACCTGCGGGCCCAGCCGAGCGCGCCAGAGCTTGGTATGTCCGACGGGACGGCCGGCGGGGTCAGGTGTCGATTCGCTCGATGTCGACGACGAGCGCGTCAGCGCCCCGGCCGACCAGGTGGCACACGAGCACCTCGCCCTTGCCCATCGCCTGCTTGGCCGCCTCGTCGAGCCGTACGCCGACGGTGTCGCCGCGGTCGACCGAGTAGACGGTGCGCTCGCGCAGGACCTCGAGCAGGCTGGGGATCACCGGTCCGTGGCTGCAGACCACCGCCGGCTCGGCACGGTCGAGCACCTTTTCGAGCTGGCGGAGCGCGCCGTCGGGGCGCTCCTCGAAGCCTTCCTCCGACAGCGACTCCCGCACGTGCAGGCGCAAGCCCGCCAGGTCGGCATACGGCTCGACGGTGGCGCGGCACCGCGTGGACGACGACGTGACGACGCGGGTGATGCCGTACGCCTCGAGCACCGAGGCGACGGTCTTGGCCTGGGTGCGCCCGACCGCGTCGAGCGGACGGACGCGGTCGTCGCCCGACCACTTGGCTCGGGGCACCGCCTTGGTGTGGCGCACCAGGGCGAGCGGCCACGTCTTGAGCTCGTCGGCGCGGTCGGCGCGCACCAGCGCAAGCAGCTGCTCGCGGTCGCGCGCGTAGTCGAGCAGGGAGTTCGCGGCCGGCACGTCGACCCAGCGCACCTCGTCGATCTCGTGCTCGAGACTGCCGTTGCCGCCGATCACCTTGGCGGCCCAGTAGTGCACCTGCTTGGTGGCCGGCCCGCCCGTGGAGTCGAGCACCGGGTACTCCGACGACGGCAGCGGCACGCCGAGCCGGACCACGAGCCCGGTCTCCTCGAGAGTCTCCCGGGCGGCGGCCACGCACGGCTGCTCACCGGGGTCGAGCTTGCCCTTGGCCCACGACCAGTCGTCGTACTTCGGCCGGTGCACCAGGGCGACCTCGAGCTGCCCGTCGCGACGGCGCCACGGCAGGGTGCCGGCGGCAGGGATCACAGAGGCCACCGCGACAGTGTGCCCGATGCCGCGCCCGAGGACACGCGATCCCGTCGTCTGGACTTCCGCTCGTGCCTGCGACGTTCCGTATGCCGGTCGCGTCAGCCCGCGCGGGGACGCCCGTCCACCGGTCGCCTGAGTCGTCGCCTGACGCCCGTATGCCGTCAGCGGCGGCGTGCGCGCCGGCGCCGCTTGTCGTGGCGCTCGATGAGCGTGGCCTGGAGGTCGTCGAGCGGCTCGCCCGTATCGGACATGTGGCGGCGCACCCAGCGGCCGTCCGACCCGAGGTCCCACCGCGAGGTGGTCTCGGCGAAGGCGAGGTCGATGAGGTCCGCGAGCTCCACGATGTGACCCGGTTCGGCGATCGACACCAGTGCCTCGACGCGCCGGTCGAGGTTGCGGTGCATCATGTCGGCGCTGCCGATGTAGACCTGCGGGTCGCCGCCGTGGTCGAACCAGAAGACCCGGGAGTGCTCGAGGAAGCGCCCGAGCACCGAGCGCACCCGGATGTTGTCCGAGAGGCCCTCGACCCCCGGCCGGAGCGCGCAGATGCCCCGCACCCAGATGTCGACCTTCACGCCGGCGATGCTCGCCCGGTAGAGCGCGTCGATGGTCGCCTCGTCGACGATGGAGTTGGCCTTGAGCACGATCCGTCCGACCGGGGCGTCCTTGGGCCGGTCGCGATGGATCGCGATCTCCTCGTCGATGAGGTCGATCAGGCCGGAGCGCACCGATCGTGGGGCGACAAGCAGGCGCTTGAACCGGCTGCGCGGGGCGAAGCCCGACAGCAGGTTGAAAAGCCTGGAGAGGTCCTCGCCGACCTGCGGGTCGGTCGTGAAGAGCCCGAAGTCCTCGTAGATGCGGGCGGTCTTGGGGTTGTAGTTGCCGGTGCCGATGTGGCAGTAGCGGACGAGACCGTCGGACTCCTGCCGCACCACGAGGCACAGCTTGGCGTGGGTCTTGAGGCCGACGACGCCGTAGACGACGTGGACGCCCGCCTCCTCCAGCTTGCGGGCCCAGGAGATGTTGTTGACCTCGTCGAACCGGGCCTTGATCTCGACGACGGCGAGCACCTGCTTGCCCGCCTCGGCTGCGTCGATGAGCGCGTCGACGATGGGCGAGTCGCCTGAGGTGCGATAGAGGGTCTGCTTGATCGCCAGCACCTGAGGGTCGCTCGCGGCCTGCTCGATGAACGCCTGCACCGAGGTCGAGAACGAGTGGTACGGGTGCTGGACGAGCACGTCCTTCTGGCGCACGGCGGCGAGCAGGTCGATCGCCTTGGCGCTCTCGGTCGGCGCGAAGTCGGGATGCGTGCGGGGGAAGAACTTCGGGAACTCGAGGTCGGAGCGGTCGACGTCGGCGATGGTGAACAGGCCGCGCAGGTCGAGGGGAGTGGGCAGCCGGTAGATCTCGCGGTCGCTGATCTGCAGCTCGCGCCCCAGCATGTCCAGGACCTTCGGGTCGATGTCCTCTTCGACCTCGAGCCGGATCGGCGGGCCGAACCGGCGCCGGGTCAGCTCCTTCTCGAGCGCGGTCAGGAGGTTCTCGGCGTCGTCCTCCTCGACCTCGAGATCCTCGTTGCGGGTGACCCGGAAGGAGAAGTGCTCCATGACGATCATGCCGGGGAACAGCTGGTCGAGGTGGCTGGCGATGACGTCCTCGAGCGGCACGAACCGCTTGCGCTCGACGTCGGCGTCGATGTCCTCCTCGACGCGGATGAACCGCGGGAGGCTCGGCGGCACCTTGACGCGCGCGAAGTGCTCGGACCCGGTCTTCGGGTTCTGCAGCAGCACAGCGAGGTTCAGCGACAGCCCGGAGATGTAGGGGAACGGGTGGGCCGGGTCGACCGCGAGCGGAGTCAGCACCGGGAAGACGCGGTCGGCGAAGAAGTAGTGCAGGGGGTCACGCTCCTCCTCGTCGAGCTCGTCCCAGCGGACGATCGTGATGCCCTGCTCCTCGAGCTCGGGGCGCACGTCGTACTGGAAGACCGACGCGTGCTGCTGCATGAGCTCGTGGGCGAGGCGCGCGATGCGCTCGATGAGCTCGCGCGGCTCGATGCCCGCCGAGGTCCGCACGGCCAGGCCCGTCGCGATGCGCCGCTTGAGGCCGGCGACCCGGACCATGAAGAACTCGTCGAGGTTGTTGGCGAAGATGGCCAGGAACCGCGTGCGCTCGAGCAGCGGGACAGCCGGGTCCATCGCCAGCTGGAGCACACGCTCGTTGAACTGGAGCCAGGACAGCTCGCGCTCGAGGTACCGGTCCGCAGGCAGCTCGTCCGCCGGGGCCTCCGGGGGAGCGGTGACCACGAAGCGCCCGTTCGCCGCACGGGCCGGGATGCGCCGGCTCGGGACGGTGCTGGTGAAGGAGCTCACCTCGGAGGCCTCAGCCGTCGAGTCGTCCGTGGCCGGCCGCGCCTCCTCTCGGGTGACGCTCTCGTCGAGGTCCGTGGTCGCGACGCTGCCGTTGGTCATGCCTCCAATCGTGACACCGAATCGGCCAGATGGGACGGTCTCGTCTCAGCCGGCGGCTGTCGTCCGAGCGAACTGCTGGTGGACCTCGAGATCCTGGAACCCCAGGCCGCGGTACGTGCGCACCGCTGCAATGTTCTCCTCGTCCACATGGAGCACGACCCGTTCGAGCCCCAGCGAGCGGAGGTGGTCAAGCCCAAGGACGGTCACGACCCGCCCGAGCCCGTGACCCTGCCGGTCGGGGGAGACCGCAACGACATAGACCTCGCCGACGTCGCCGTCCGGCGGGTCGACCTTGGTCCAGTGCGACGCGGCCAGCCGGTCGAGGTCACGGGCTTCGACGATGAGAATGAGCCCGGCCGGGTCCCACCAGGGCTCGGCCATCCGCTGGTCGAGGTCGGGTCTGCGCAGGCCGCCCTGCTCGGGATGGTGGGCGAACGCGGCTGCGTTGAGCGCCAGCCACGCGTCCTCGTCACGTCCGGGCTCGAAGGTGCGGACGGCATACCCCTCGGGCACGGTGGCCTCGGGCCACGGCTCACCGGACTGAAGGGGCCGGCCCATGACGTGCAGTCGGCGCACCGGGCGCAGGCCGAGCGACCTGGCGAACGCCGAGGCGGCGTCGGCAGTGGCGCCCGCGCCGTGGCTCCAGATGCGCACGTCTCCGGGGAGGTCCGCGGCGAGCCTGGTGCCGATGCCCTGTCGACGGGAGTCCGGGGCCACGACAAGCTCCGCCGACGGCGGCTCGGCGTCGCCACCCGAGCGGTACTGCGCGTACCCCACCAGGCGGTGGCCCGCGGCATACGCGAGCAGGTGCACGACCCCGTCGGGCGCGGCGCCCCGAAGGGCCAGCCGGAACGCCTCCGACAGCGGCATCGAGCCGTCTGCCTCCGACGCCGCCTGGGCGACCGCGAGCACGGCCTCCGCCTCGGTGCTCGACAGCGGCGTCGCCGCGTCGCGGAGCTCGATCGTGGGCTGGGACATGAGGCGATTCCACCACAAGGGGTATGCCGTCGGGCCGCGTCCATCGGCGTTCACGATGAGGCCATGCGAACGCCCCCGTTTGTCGCCGCGGACCACTAGCCTGCGGGCTACGTGCGTCACGAACGCACGGTCCCGAAACAGTGACAAGGGGAAGATATGTCCCGTTCCACCCGCCGCCTCGCCGGCGTCGCGATCGCAGGAGCCTGCATCGCGGCCCTCGCGGCACCCGCCCTCGCCGCTCCGGCGGGGGACAACAACGGCAAGGGCGACCCGCAGGGCCCGCTGCTGAACATCCAGATCCTGTCGTTCAACGACTTCCACGGCAACCTCGTGCCGCCAACCGGCTCCAGCGGCCGCATCCTGACCAGCACCGGCAACGTCGACGCCGGCGGCGTCGAGTACCTCGCGACCCACCTGAAGGAGGCGCGCAAGGGCCACGACAAGACCGTCACGGTCGCTGCAGGCGACATGGTCGGCGCTTCCCCGCTGCTGTCCGCGGCCTTCCACGACGAGCCGACGGTGGAGGCGCTCAACAACCTCGGCCTGGAGATCACCGCCGTGGGCAACCACGAGTTCGACGAGGGCTACAAGGAGCTCCAGCGCCTGCAGAACGGCGGGTGCATCGACGACGGCGACGGGCTGAACAACCAGGACTCCTGCCCGCAGGGCAACGTGTTCACCGGCGCGAAGTTCCAGTACCTCGCCGCCAACGTCGTCGAGACCGCGACCGGCAAGACGATCCTGCCGTCCTACGCGGTCAAGACCTGGAACGGCGCCAAGATCGGCTTCATCGGCATGACGCTCAAGGAAACCCCCTCGATCGTCACCGCCTCCGGTGTGGCCGGCCTCGAGTTCAAGGACGAGGTCCAGACGGCCAACGCGCTCGTGCCCGTCCTCAAGGCACAGGGCGTCAACGCGATCGTCGTGCTGATCCACCAGGGCGGCAACGTGCCGTCAGGTCCCTACGACCTCACGTGCAAGGGCGGCGGAGCACTCGCCGCGAACTCGCCGATCATCCCGATCGCGCGTGACCTCGACCCGGCGATCGACATGATCATCTCGGGCCACACGCACCAGCCGTACGTGTGCGCGCTGCCCGACAAGAACGGCACGCCGCGACTCGTCACGTCGGCCTCCTCCTTCGGTCGCCTGTACAACGACACCGAGGTCACCTACGACCGGCGTACCTCGGACATCGTGCGCCCCACGATGGCCGACTCGGTCAACAAGATCGTCACCCGCACGGTCCCGGCCGACGCCACGGAGACGGCTCTCATCTCGAAGTACCAGACGCTCGTTGCCCCGATCGCCAACAAGGTGCTCGGACAGGTTGCCGGTAGCTCCGTGTCCAGGTCGGCCAACCCGGCCGGCGAGTCGCCGCTCGGCGATCTCATCGCGGACGCGCAGCTCGCGGACACCTCGACCATCCCGTCGGGTGGCGTGCCACCGGTCGTCTCGTTCATGAACGCAGGCGGCATCCGGGGCGACCTCGTCGAGAACGCGAGCGGCAACGTGACGTACGAGGCGGCGTTCACGGTCCAGCCGTTCAACAACTACCTCGTCTCCATGGACCTCACCGGTCAGCAGATCATCAACGTGCTCAACCAGCAGTTCGTGCTGCCGCCCGGGCTCACCACGCCCACGCGTCCGTACGTTCTCGCGACGAGTGCCGGCCTGACCTACACGCACAACAACCACGTCGTTTCGGACGTCAAGATCAACGGCACCCCGATCGACGTCGCGACGACCTACCGCATCGTCACGAACAACTTCCTCTCGGATGGCGGTGACGGCTTCCCGGCCTTCGCCGGCGGGACGAACAAGTACTTCGGTGGGCTCGACATCGACGCCTTCGCGAACTACCTCGCCGCGCACTCGCCGTACAACCCGCCGCCGCTCGACCGGGTCACGCTCGTCCCGTGACCTCGCCAGAGCTGCAGGCAGGCTGAACAGCAGCTGCGTACGACCGGCGGCCCGGCACCCCTGACCAGGGGAGCCGGGCCGCCGGCATACGGTCAGGTCGGTTGCGGTCCGGGTCGCGTCGGGTCCGTTGGGGTCGCGTTGGGGCAGCGTCGGCCGCGTCGGCCGCGTGGGGTCAGGGGCGGATCTGGGGCTGGGGGTCGGCGACGGCGGCGTCCTGCCCGGGGCGGTCGGGGACCAGCCGGTAGCCCACGTTGCGCACCGTGCCGATGAGGGCCTCGTGGTCGGGCCCGAGCTTGGCGCGGAGCCGGCGGACGTGCACGTCGACGGTGCGGGTGCCGCCGTAGTAGTCGTACCCCCAGACCTCCTGCAGCAGCTGGGCGCGAGTGAAGACCCGGCCGGGGTGCTGTGCGAGGTACTTGATGAGCTCGAACTCCTTGTACGTCAGGTCCAGGGGATGCCCGCGGAACCGAGCCGAGTAGCTCGCCTCGTCGATGACGAGCTCGCCCGAGGTGATCGGCATGTCGAGGTCGGCCTCGGCGTCCTGGCCCTTGGTCATCGCGAGACGCAGGCGAGCGTCGACCTCGGCCGGGCCGGCCGAGTCGAGAAGGACGTCGTCGAGGCCCCACTCGGCCGTGAGACCAGCAAGGCCGCCCTCGGTGAGGACGGCCAGAAGGGGCGTGCCGATGCCGGTGGTGCGCAGCACCCGGCACAGCGACCGGGCACTGGCTAGCTCCCGTCGCGCATCGACGATGACGATGTCGCAGTCGGGGGAGTCGACGAGCGCGGTGGCTTCTGCCGGGAGGATCCGCACGGTGTGGCTGAGCAGGCCGAGGGCAGGCAGCACCTCGGCGCTCGGAGCGAGCGCGTTGGTGAGCAGCAGCAGTCGGGCCATCTCATGCAGGATAGGCGAGACTGGTCCTGCACGGACCTGACCGAATGAACCATGAGACGGAGCGAGACGGAGCGAGATGGCGCCGAGTGCCCAGCAGACACAGGCCACCGGGGTTGCGGCCGAACCTGCCGCGAACACCGTGGTGACGGTTCGTTACTGGGCCGCCGCCCGGGCCGCGGCCGGCGTGGACGCGGACCTGCACGCCGGTGCGACGGTCGGCGAGGTGGTTGACGCGGCGGTCGCCGCCCACCCGGCGCTGGTCCGGGTCGCGGCCGTGGCGACGTTCCTGCTCGACGGGCGTGCCGCCACGCGCGAGGCGCCGGTGGAGGCCGGCGCGACGGTCGAGGTGCTCCCGCCGTTCGCCGGCGGGTGATGCACAATGGCCCCCGTGCCTGAGGACGACACCGCGCCCCCGCCTGCCGAGCGCGCGGCCGACCCGCTCCAGGCGTCGGTCGCCGACGCGCGCGACGAGGTCGGCGAGGTCGGCGAGGTCAGCGACGCGCCTGCGCAGGAGCGCGAGGGCCCGCACGACGCAGACGATGACGAGACCCCGCCCGAGAGCCCGAGCGGCGGAGCCGACGGCACGCTGCACCTCCCGCTGACGCCGGCCGGCGCCGACTCCGTCCGGTGGGTCGCCATCGCGTCGACCTTCGTCGCCGCGCTTGCGCTGCTCGTCGCCGCCTTGGCCGGGTATGCGGCGATGCTGGGTGTGACGCTCGTGCTCGCTCTCGTGCTCGCCTGGGGCTGGCCGGTCCTCGCCGGGTCGTTCACGCCGAACGCGACCTCGGTGGTGCTCGTCGTGTCCTCGGTGGCGATCGTGCTCAGCGCGCTGCGCGACGACCTGCGCTGGCTCGCGGCGGCCGTGGCCTTCGGGATCGTGCTGTCGTTCCTGGCGCAGCTGATCCGCCGGACCGGCCGCGAGGGACTGGTCCTCACCCTGCTCGCGTCGTTCGGTGGGCTGGCCGTGACCGCCTCCGGTGCCACCGCCGTGGTCGCCGCCAACACCGACCACGGCACGGCGGTCGCCGTGATCGCGATGGCGGCGGTAGGGGCCTCGGTCGTGGCGGACCTGCTGGCCGGAAGGCGCGCAGTGAGCCCCCTGCTCGGCATCGTGGCGCTCGTCGTCTCGTCCGTCGTCGCGATGCTGGCGGGCTCGTGGTTCGACGGTGTCAGCGCGTTGACCTCGCTCGGCATCGGGGCCGCCGCCGGCACCGTGTCGTGGTCGCTCCGACGAGTGTTCGCACTGTCACCCGCGATGGTCACTGTGCGGGGTCAGGTCGGTGCCGGCGTCGGGTCGGTCCTGGCGATCGGCGCGATCGTCAACCTCTTCGCCGCCCTCGGCTAACCCCTCAGCTGACCCCGCAACACACCCGGAAACTGCGACCTCGGGATAGTTGCAACCGCATGGACTTCGCGATTTCCGGGTGTGTTGCCCGGGGGTGGTGGTTGGCGCATCGGGCGGCTCAGTAGACGAGCGCGCGGGCGCCCGGGGCCATGACCTCCTCGACGAACACGGCTGCGCCCTTGATGTGAGCACCCCGCACGAGGTCCTCCTCGGTCAGGTCTCGGCGCGCCGCGCACTGCGTGCAGACCGTGAGCCGGCCCGTCGTGAGCACGGCGTCGCGCAGGTCCGGGATGGGCACGGCATACGGGAGGGTGAACTCCTCCGCCCGGCCCGGCACCGCCATCCACGACGCCTCCCCGGTGAGCCACAACGACACGTCGACGCCGCTGGCGGCGGCCGTGGCCGCGACGGTGAACGCCTGGGACAGGCGCTCCGGCGACTCGATGCCGGAGGTGACCTTGACGACGAGAGAGCGAGCGGGCGAGTCCATGCGATCAGGCTACGATCGCGGCATGTTCAACCTCGACCAGGACATCCCGGAGCCGCTCCGTCCGCTGGCGTGGCTCATCGGCCGCTGGGAGGGGGCCGGCGTCGTCGGTTACCCGACGATCGAGTCGGCCCACTTCGGCCAGGAGGTCGAGGTGACGCACGACGGGCGCAGCTTCCTCAAGTGGGAGAGCCGTGCCTGGATCCTCGACTCGGACAGCGGCGAGAAGATCCGTCCGGCGGCGGTCGAGTCGGGCTTCTGGCGGCCACTCGAGAACGGCGAGGTCGAGTTGCTCCTTGTCCACCCGACCGGCATCCTCGAGCTCTACTACGGCACGATGGAGCCCGCTCGCATCCAGCTCAAGACCGACAGCGTGCTTCGTGCTCCCGGAGCCAAGGAGTACAACGCGGCGACTCGGATGTACGGCCTCGTCGAGGGCCAGCTGATGTGGGTGATGGACATGGCCGCCGTCGGGCAAGAGCTGCAGAGCCACGTGTCCGCCACGCTCAAGAAGGTGGAATGACCCCCGCACCCCGAGCGTTGGCCCCGACATGAGTGACGTGCCCGTGACTTCAGCCGCTGGGGGCCCATCGGCCGACGAGTCGGTGGAGGTCGTGCCGCTGGCGCCGCGCAGTCAGCTGCTCGGCCGGCCCGGCGGTGTTGCGGGGGACGGGGTCGAGAGTGTCGTCGCCCTGCACTACGGCGACCCGATGCGCGAGCAGCGACTCCTCGAGGAGGGGCTCGCGGTGGTCGACCTGTCGAACCGTGATGTCATCACGGTCACCGGCCCGGACCGGCTCAGCTGGCTGCACTCGCTCACCACCCAGCAGCTCATCGACCTTCAGCCGCGCGAGTCGCGGGAGGCCCTGATCCTCACGCCGAAGGGCCACGTCGAGCACTCGCTGCACGTCGTGGACGACGGCGAGACGACCTGGATCACGACGGAGCCCGGCGCCGGCCCCGCCCTCGCCGCCTGGCTGGACAAGATGCGGTTCATGCTGCGCGTCGAGGTCGCACTCGTCACCGACGAGTGGGCGGTGCTGGGCGAGCCGCATGCGAGCGAGTCAGCCCCCGGAGAGCCCCTCGCCTGGCGCGACCCGTGGCCCGACCTCGTGGGCGACACGACGGCATACGGCATCGTCGACGGCCACCCGGGGAGCGAGCGCGCCTGGCGCGAGATCATCGTCCCGCGCTCGGATCTCCTTGAAGCAGTGGGGGATCGGCCGCTTGCTGGCGTCTGGGCCGCCGAGGCCCTGCGCATCGCTGCCTGGCGACCGCGACTCGGTCTCGAGACCGACCACCGCACGATCGTCCACGAGCTCGACTGGCTCCGCACCGCCGTGCACCTGCACAAGGGGTGCTACCGCGGCCAGGAGACCGTCGCCCGCGTGCACAACCTCGGCCGTCCGCCGCGTCGGCTCGTCTTCCTGCACGTCGACGGCTCTGGTCATGTGCTGCCCGCGCGCGGCAGCGAGGTGTATGCCGGAGACCGCGTCGTGGGCCACCTGACCTCCGTGGGTCGGCACCACACCGACGGCCCGATCGCGCTCGCGGTGATCAAGCGCAACACCGACCCAGACCTCGAGCTTCTCGTCGACGGACTCAGCGCAGCGCAGACCGTCATCGTCCCCGCCGACCCACCCGTCGCTCCGCGCCGCGTTCGCCCCTGACCTCAGAACGCACCGCAGCCCGCGGCTCAGTCAGCGGGCGCGGCGGTCCTTCACTGCAAGCATCTCGCGGGCCTCGGTCGTCGACATCGCCGGCCTCTGCATGATCGACGCCAGCTCGGCCGCACGAGACACGAGCTCGCTGTTGTGCTCGACAGGCCGGCCCTTGGCGTACATCAGGTTGTCCTCCATGCCGACGCGCAGGTGACCACCCGCGGAGAGGGCGGCCGCGACGATCGGCAGGTGGGCGCGGCCGATGCCGGTCGCCGACCAGCTCGTCACCTCAGGCGGGAGCATCGCGACGCCTGCCATGAGGGCCTGCGGTGTGCCGGGCATAGAACCGGGGACGCCGGTGACGAAGTCGACGTGGACCTTGCCGCCATAGGGCAGGCCGCACTCGTCGATGAGCCGCCGCAGCGCGTGCACGTGCCCGAGCTCGAACAGCTCGAACTCGGGGACGACCTCGCGCTCCTGGGCCTGCTTGTAGAGGTCGACCATGAAGCCCCACGGGTTGAGGAAGACGCCGTCCCCGAAGTTCGTCGTGCCGCACGTCAGCGAGCAGGAGTCTGGGTCGGCCTCGAGCACCGTAAGGCGCTGCTCGAGTGGGTCCGTGATCGAGCCGCCGGTCGAGAGCTGGACGACGAGGTCGGTCGCCTCCCGCACCCCGGCGACGGCCTCGTTGAGGAACACCTGGTCGAGGGTCGGCTGGTGGTCACGGTCGCGCACGTGGATGTGGATCAGCGCAGCCCCGACCCGCTCGCAGGCCACCGCGGTCTCGACGAGCTCCTCAGGCGTGGTCGGCAGCGCCGGAAAGTCGGCCTTCGCGGTCTCGGCCCCGGTCGGGGCGATCGTGATCATCGTGGCCGCGGCGCTGCGTGCGTTGCTCATGCGGCACATCCTGCCAGTGGCCGCGTCTTGCTCCAGAATCCCCTCGTATGCCGTCCCGGCCCACCCCGATGCCACCCTCACCTCCCGCGGTGGGCCGGTCCGCGTCCACAGCGTGCACCTCGGCGCCCCGCGGTCCCGGTCGGGTGAGCGCCCGGTCCCATCCGTCACGTGACGGGTGGGGCTGGTGGGGCGGGGCGCACACTCGACCAAAGGAGGTCGGTGGGGCTCGTGGGGCGGGGCACCCACTCGACGAGGTGGGCGGGTCTGCTCTAGTCGAGTGAGCGCTCGGTCCCATCCGTCACGTGACGGGTGGTGCTGGTGGGGCGGGGCGCTCACTCGACGAAAGGAGGTCGGTGGGGCTGGTGGGGCGGGGCGCTCACTCGACGAGAGGGGGTGTGGTTCGAATCACGCTGCCCAGAGTTTGCATTCTGCTTGCTCCAGTTAGCACAATGGAGGCATGAGCAAGCTTCCGCTACCCGACCTCGGGGCGTACCTGCGCGAGCAGCGCGAGAACGCCCAGCTGTCGCTGCGTCAGCTTGCCGACCTCGCCGGCATCTCGAACCCGTATCTGTCGCAGATCGAGCGAGGCCTGAAGCGGCCGAGCGCCGAGATCCTGCAGCAGATCGCCAAGGGTCTCAAGGTGTCGGCCGAGTCCCTCTACGTCCGCGCCGGTTTCCTCGACGAGCGGGTCCTCAACGACGACCCGGCCGCCGCGCGTGACGTCCTCGCTGCCATCGCCGCCGACCCGGTGCTGACCGAGCGCCAGCGCGGGGTGCTCGTCGAGATCTACCTGTCCTTCGTCGGCGAGCACACGCCGGCACCCCAGACCCCCCAGCGCGCCGAGGCCGCCATGGCCACCGACGCGATCGCGCCCACCGGGCCCACCGGTGCCGCCGAGTCGAGCTCCGCCCGAGCCCGTCGGGCGCTCAGGTCGCTCCGCGACACCGCGGCGACCCCCACAGCTGTCAATGAGAAGGAGAACTGAGATGGCTCTCAGCAAGAAGATCACCGAGGCGGTCAAGGACGCCCAGAAGCAGGCCGAGGCCACCGCGGCCGACGTCCGCGCCCAGTTCGACCGTCAGTTCGACGGCAAGCTGCCCGAGGTGCACGTCGACCCGACTCCGTTCTACGCCGTCGTCGGCGCTGCCGAGGTCGCCCTCGACACCGTCAAGGCGGCCGGGGAGCAGCTCGAGGCGGCGCGCAAGCAGGCACAGGGCCTCGACCTGCGAGCCGGTGCCAAGAAGGAGGCGGACGTGCTCCAGAAGGACCTCATGCAGCGCATCGCCGACCTCCAGGGACGCACGGCCGAGCTGCAGAAGCTCGCTGCGAAGTATGCCGAGCGGTTCTTCGCCGAGGCGCAGGAGCTCCCGGCGCACGTCCTCAACCAGGGACTCGTCCTTGCAAGCAACGCCAAGGACCAGTACGACGCCGCTGCCGTGCGTGGAGAGAAGGTCGTGACCGACCTTCGCGCCCAGGGCGAGAAGGCCGCCTTCGACGCGGTCGAGCGCAGCAACGCGCTCGTGGCCCGCGGCCGCCGCGTGGCCAAGACCGCCGCCACCGAGGGCACCAAGGTCGCCAAGGGTGTCGTCGGGGCTGTCTCCGACGACGCGAAGCAGGTCAGCGACCAGGTCGCCGAGTCGACTGCCGCCGTCGAGGCCGCTGCCGCTCCGGTGCCGGCCAAGCGGACTGCCGCGCACGAGAAGGCTGTTCGCTCGTCTGCCGCCAAGAAGTCGGCCGCGACCCGCAAGGCCAACGACGCGGAGGCCACCGCGACGCGCAAGACCGCGGCGCGCACCTCTGCCGCGAAGAAGGCCCCGGCCAAGAAGGCTCCGGCCAAGAAGGCCGCCGCCAAGAAGGCCGACGGCTGACCGTCGTCGCTCCGCAGGACACAGCGGGCCGCCATCCCACTTCCGGGGTGGCGGCCCGTTCCCTTACCCGGGCGAGTGGCACCGCGCCCGACAGGGTGAGCTCGGCCTCCGGCATACTGCGGGACGTGTCAGAGCAGCCGCAGTCCTCGCCCTCAGCACCGAGCCCGCCCACGCCCGCCCAGCACGGACGGGTGTCCCCGGCACTGGTCGACGCTCCCGTCATCGCTCACGTCGTGCGGGCCGGCTTCGTCGAGTCGGTGCACCACGGCACGGCGGTCGTCACGAACCCCGACGGGAGCATCGACTTCCAGGTGGGCGACGCCACGGGTCCGGTGTTCCCGCGGTCGTCGAGCAAGCCGCTGCAGGCGCTGGCCATGGTGCGCCACGGCCTCGACACCGACGGACGGCTCCTGTCGCTCGCGTGCTCGAGCCACTCCGGCGAGGCCTTCCACCAGGAGGCCGCCCGAGAGATCCTCTCCCGCGCGGGCCTCACCGAGGCCGACCTGCAGAACACGCCTGACTACCCCTACGACGAGTCCGCCAAGATCGCCTGGATCGCCGAGGGCAGGCCGAAGCAGGCCATCGCCCAGAACTGCTCCGGCAAGCACGCCTCGATGCTCGCCACGTGTGTCATCAACGGCTGGGACCTGGCGACGTACCGCGCGGTCGACCATCCGCTCCAGGTCGCAGTCGGCGAGACGATCCGCGAGCTCACCGGGGCCGACCTCAGCGCAGTCGCCGTCGATGGGTGCGGTGCCCCGATCCACGCCATCCCGCTCGCTTCGCTGGCGCACGCCTTCGGTCAGATCGCCGCAGCCACCGACGGGCCGGAAGCCAAGATCGCCAAGGCGATTCGCGACTTCCCCGAGTACCTCGGCGGCACCAACCGCGACGTCACGACACTGATCCGTGGCGTCGACGGGCTCATCGCCAAGGACGGCGCCGAAGCCGTGTATGCCGTCGGGCTGGCTGACGGTCGCGGCGTGGCGGTCAAGGTCGCGGACGGCTCGTCGCGGGCCCGGACCGTGCTCCTCGCCGCGGTGCTGCGCCGGATCGGCGTCACCGACGAGGAGGCGCTCGCGGCGCTCGAGCTGCAGCCGGTCCTCGGCCACGGCCAGCCGGTCGGCGCCGTCGTCGCCGTCGGCGTCTGAGGGCGAGGGGCCGTGCGCGCGGTCCTGCAGCGCGTCACCTCGGCGCGGGTCGAGGTCGACGGCGAGGTGGTCGGGTCCATCGACCGTCCGGGCCTGCTCGCCCTCGTCGGGGTGACGCACAACGACGGCTCCGACCAGGTCGAGCGGATGGCGCGCAAGATCGCCGAGCTGCGGATCCTGCGCGACGAGCAGAGTGTGGCCGACATCGGGGCGCCGGTCCTCGTCGTCAGCCAGTTCACCCTGCACGCCGACACCCGCAAGGGACGACGGCCGTCCTGGAGTGCGGCGGCCCCCGGGCCGGTGGCGGAGCCGATGATCTCCCGGCTCGTGGAGGCTCTCCAGGCCCGTGGGGTCGAGGTCGCGCAAGGCCGTTTCGGGGCGATGATGCAGGTCTCCCTCGTCAACGACGGGCCGTTCACACTGGTCGTCGACGTCTGACCCCACGGTCCGAGAAGTCTGGGAGGACGCTGGGAGCGCGTTCTGTCAGATCGGCGAGTTACCCTTCCATCATGCAGCTGTACTACGGCTTCCAGAACGTCGTGCTCCTCGCGCTCGGCGTCGTCGCGTTCGCTTGCGAGGTCTTCGCGTTCGTCGATGCCGTGCGCCAGCCCGAGGGGGCCTACGTCGCTGCGAGCAAGCGCACGCGAAAGTTCTGGCTCATCCTGCTGGGTGTGGCCCTCCTCCTCGGCTTCGTCACGTTCTTCAACCCGTTGAGCCTGTTCGGCCTGCTCGCCTTTGTCGGGGCGGCCGTCTACCTCGCTGACGTGCGCCCTGCGCTGCGTCAGGTGCGTGGCCTGGGTGGGAGGTCCAACAGCGGCTGGTGACCGTCACGGCAACTGGCGAACCCTAGTCGGCACGAGCACCGTGCCGCGTACGGCACACTGGTGCACTCACAACCGATTGGAGAACCATGTCCGACCAGCAGCCTGCTGCTGTCGTCGACCACGAGCTCGACGCCCACCAGCACGCCCGAGTCACCGCTCCGAGGCACACCGCCGACGAGTACGACCTGGGCAACCGCAACCCGACCAAGGACATCTTCGTCGCCGAGCGCCCGTGGGGTCAGTTCCAGCAGTTCGTGTCCAACGAGCAGGTGACCGTGAAGATCATCACGGTCCAGCCCGGGCATCGGCTCTCGCTCCAGCGCCACGACCACCGCGGTGAGATGTGGCAGGTGCTCGACGTGCCGATCGACGTCACCGTCGACGACCGTTCGTGGTGCGCCCAGCAGGGGGAGACCGTCTGGGTCCCGCGCGGGTCGACCCACCGCATGGGCAACTCCGGCGACCAGCCCGGCCGACTCCTCGAGGTCGGCTTCGGCCACTTCGACGAGGCCGACATCGAGCGCCTCCAGGACGACTACGTCCGCTGAGCCCTCGGCTCCAGGCACCCGCTTTCACGTATGCCGCCGGCCCCGCCCGGCGGCATACGTGCGTCCCGGGGTGGTTCCGTGAGTCGACCGAGCGCCCTCGTGGCGCATCCGAGCGCGCGCGGGGCAGTCGCTCGCGCCCGTGCGCGGGTGGGGCCGGTCAGCCTGCCTGCCAGCGGCGAGCCCGAAGCGGCAGCTCCGCCCAGACGACCTTGCCGCCTGGGACGGCGCTGTAGCCCCATCGCTCGGACAGGGCCTCGATGATCGCGACGCCACGGCCGCTGGTGGCATCGGTCGGGGGCGAGCGTCGCTCCAGCGCGATGTCGGTCGCGTCCTCGACGCCGATGCGCAGGCCCTGCCCGCGGCGGTCGAGGACGGCCCGGAAGGGTGACATCGCGTGGCTCAGCGCGTTGGTCGCCAGCTCGGAGATGATGAGCGCGGCGTCTCCCGTCAGGTCATCGTTGCCCCAGGACCGCAGGACGTCGACGACGAAGTGTCGTGCGGCCGGCACCGACTCCGGTATCGGCAGGTAGATGCGGGAGCAGGCATGGCCGACAGCGAGCTCCGCGGCTGACGTATCGGCCGGGGTCGCTGGCGGCACGACGTCCGTGTGCAGCTCGCAGACCCGGCGGACGTCGACGAGGGTGGCGTGGTCGAACACCCCGGTGGGGTATGCGCACAGGAGCGAGAAGTCGTGGTCGTGCATGAGCCGGTTCCACTGCATCTCGAGCTCGATGGCGTCGTCGACCGCGCCGAGCTGCCACATCAGGGCGACCATCTCGCCGAAGGCCCGGATCGCAGCACCGGTCGCGGCGGCCTCCTGGAGCATCGCGCCGACGACGACGTGGAACCGCTCCACGTCGAACGAGCCGTCGGAGAGCAGGCTGCGCAGCGTCGTCTCGGCGTCGTAGGGGAGGTAGAGCTTCTGGGCGAGCTGGGCGGCGGGGTCGTGCCCGAGATCGCGAAGGCGCGCCTCGATGGCTGCCCGATGCGCTCGCGTGGCCACGACGATGACGCACTCGCCGACTGTCCACCCCTGCGCAACATAGTGCGCGACGGAGTCGACACCCTCCGTGTCGAGCGCGTAGAAGCTCACCGCATGACCTCGCCCCCACGCGGTCATGTCGCTCTGCGACATGTGCCTCATGGTACGCCGGGGGTGTAGCGCGATGGTGGCCGGATTCCTGTGAGATTTCGGGGAGTGTGCGCCCTCCAGAATGCCCACAGACCCGGGCGAACCCGGTCAGGACAAGGCGCCTGCTCAGGGTCTCGGCGCCACGGCGGACCAGGCCACGGTGACCTCGCCGAGGCGCCAACGCGAGGCTCCGCCGAGCACCGGCCAGCCCTCGCGCACCTGCTCGACCGCAGCCAGGAACCGCTGCCGGGCGCCCCACGACGCGTGCGCTGCGCTGCGCTCCCAGGCCCGGTCGAGGTCGCCGAGGAACTCATGGATCGGCTCGCCGGGGACGTTGCGGTGGATGAGGACCTTGGGCAGACGCTCCGCCACGTCCGACGGGCGCTCGAGCCCGCCCATGCGCAGCGAGACCGTCAGGCTCAGCGGCCCGTCCGCGTCGACCGCGACCCACGTCGCCCGGCGGCCGATCTCGTCGCACGTGCCGTCGACGAGCAGCCCCTCCGGTCCGAGGCGCTCGCGCACGCGCGCCCATGCGCCGGCGACGTCGTCCTCGGCATACTGCCGGAGCACGTTGAAGGCGCGCACGACCGTCGGTTGCTCACCGTCGTCGAGCGGCACCTCGAAGCCGCCGAGGCGGAAGGTCAGTCCCTCGCGCTCGAGCGGTTTGGCCGCCTCCACTCTGGCAGGGTCGATCTCGATGCCTACGACCCGGACGTCCGACCGGACGGTGCGCAACCGGTCGTGCAGCTCGACGGCCGTGATGGGCGAGGCGCCGTAGCCGAGGTCGACGACGACCGGCGGGGACGAGGCCTTGAGCAGGCGCCAGCGCTCCGGGCCGGCAAGCCACCGGTCGCACCGACGCAACCGGTTCGGGTTGGTCGTGCCGCGCGTGATCGTCCCGACGGGGCGTGAGCGGCCAGCCACCTGAGCAGCCTAGAGGCCGCCGCCGCGGAATACTTCGAAGGATCGCGGCCGTTGGCCACGTACAGGACTGGAATGGGAAGGAACGTGATGTCGGGCGACCCGAAGCGCGTGGCGATGATCAGTGTTCACACCTCTCCGCTCGAGCTGCCGGGCACCGGTGATGCGGGCGGGATGAACGTATACGTCGCAGAGACCGCCAAGGAGCTCGCCGCCCGCGGCATCGAGGTCGACATCTTCACCCGCCGCACGACCAGCGCGACCCCGGTCGAGGTGGACCTCGTCCCCGGTGTCCGGGTCCGGCATGTCACGGCCGGACCGTACGAGGGGCTCTCGAAGCTCGACCTGCCGGGGCAGCTGTGCGCCTTCTCGGCGGGCATCATGCAGGCCGGCCTGTCCGTGCCCGAGGACCACTACGACCTCGTCCACTCGCACTACTGGCTCTCCGGCCAGGTCGGCTGGCTCGCGGCCGACCGGTGGCGCGTCGCCCTCGTCCACACCATGCACACGATGGCCCGGGTCAAGAACCTCCATCTGGCCGATGGGGACACCCCAGAGCCCCGCGGCCGCGAGATCGGCGAGGCCCAGGTCGTCGAGGCGGCCGACCGCCTCGTCGCGAACACCGACGGTGAGGCGCGCGAGCTCATCGAGCTGTATGCCGCCCCGCCCGAGAAGGTGTCCGTCGTCCCTCCCGGTGTCGACCTGACGACGTTCACCCCGGGCGACCGGGTCGCCGCTCGCCGCGAGCTCGGGGTCGAGATCGACGGTGAGCTGATGCTGTTCGTCGGACGCATCCAGCCGCTCAAGGCGCCCGATGTCCTGCTCCGCGCGACGCACGAGCTGATCCGGCGCGACCCGACCCGCCGGCGGACTCTTACGGTCGCGGTGGTCGGCGGGCCGAGCGGCAGCGGGCTGACCCGCCCCCACGAGCTCGAGGAGCTCGCCGCGTCCCTCGGCATCGCCGACCTCGTCCGGTTCGTCAAGCCGGTCGAGCGACCGGTCCTGGCGCAGTGGTACCGCGCCGCCGACCTCGTCGTCGTCCCGAGCTACTCGGAGTCGTTCGGCCTCGTCGCCATCGAGGCCCAGGCCTGCGGCACGCCAGTCATCGCCGCTGACGTCGGCGGGCTGCCCACCGCGGTGGGCGATGCCGGGATGCTCGTCGACGGGCACGACACGGCGCAATGGGCCGATGCGACCGAAGCGCTGCTGCGTGACCCGCAGCGGCGAGAGGCCATGGCGCGCAAGGGAGTCGAGCATGCGCGACAGTTCGGCTGGTCCGCGACGACGGATCGGCTGCTCGAGGTCTACCGCCAGGCCCTCGCCGGCCGGCAGCACGCTCGCAACGAGTCGCCCATCGACGAGGGCCAGAACCTCGTCGGTGTGCCACGGGCGGTGATCCCGTGACGGGGCCACACACCGATGCGGTGACCGGCGGACAGCCCGAGACGCAGTCCGAGTCGCACACCGAGTTGCACACCGAGTTGCAGGCCGAGTTGCAGACCCCGTCTCGAGCTGAGTCACCGACCGAGGCGCAGGCGGCCGCGGAAGCCCGCCTGACGGCATACCTCGGCTCGGTGGGGCTCGAGTGGGAGCTCGGCGGGCGCCCGGGGGAGTACGTCGTGACGCTGCCGGGGGAGAAGAAGCTCAAGACGGTCGTGTCGCTCCTGGTGCGCGACCGGACGACGAGCCTGAGCGCGTTCGTGATCCGCAACCCCGACGAGAACCACGAGGCCTTCTACCGCGCGCTCCTGCGCAAGAACCTGCGGCTGCAGGGCGTCGCGTATGCCATCGACAACGACGGCGACGTGTACCTCCGGGGCGAGGTGCCGACCGCGGCGCTCGACGGTGACCAGCTCGACCAGATGTTCGGCGTCGTCCTGGCGGCCAGCGACGAGGCCTTCAACGAGCTGCTCGCCCTGGGCTTCCTCGATTCGATGAAGAAGGAGTGGGCCTGGCGGATCTCCCGAGGCGAGTCGACCCGCAACCTCGAGGCGTTCCGTCACCTTCTGGACGACGAGGCCGGCACGTAGAGGCGCGTCGCTAGGCTGACGCGCATGACCTACACGCTCGTCCTTCTCCGCCATGGCGAAAGCGACTGGAACGCCAAGAACCTCTTCACCGGCTGGGTCGACGTCGACCTCACCGACAAGGGCCGCGAAGAGGGCGTGCGCGCCGGGGAGCAGCTCAAGGAAGCCGGCATCCTGCCCGACATCGTGCACACGTCCGTGCTGCGGCGCGCCATCACGACGGCCAACGTGGCGCTCGACGTGGCCGACCGTCACTGGATCCCGGTCAAGCGCGACTGGCGCCTCAACGAGCGCCACTACGGCGCGCTCCAGGGCAAGAACAAGAAGCAGACGCTGGAGGAGTACGGCGAGGAGCAGTTCATGCTGTGGCGCCGGTCGTACGACGTGCCGCCGCCGCCGATCGACGCCGCCGACGAGTTCGCCCAGACCGACGACCCGAGGTATGCCGGGCTCGGCGACGCGATGCCAGCCACCGAGTGCCTGAAGGACGTCGTGGCGCGGCTGATGCCTTACTGGGAGAACGAGATCCAGAACGACCTGGCCGACGGGCTCACTGTCCTGGTCGCCGCGCACGGCAACTCGCTCCGCGGTCTGGTCATGACGCTCGACGACATCTCCGACGACGACATCGCCGCGCTCAACATCCCCACCGGTATGCCGCTGGTCTACGAGCTCGACGACCAGTTCCGTCCGCTCACGCGGGGTGGCCGGTACCTCGACCCCGAGGCTGCCCGCGCCGCCGCCGAGGCGGTCGCCAACCAGGGCCGCTGAGCGGCCCTCCAGACCGAGGTCGGGTGGTCACTCCCGTGCGCGCCGTGGTGCGTGCTGGGCTGACCACTCGAGTGGTCCCGCTGGCCTCAGCTGATGTCGCTCTCGAGACGGGCGACGGCCTCGGCGTCCTCCTCGTCCTCGTGGTCGACCGACTGGTCGTACTCACCGGTGACGAGGTAGATGACCCGGCGCGCGACGGACACGGCGTGGTCGGCGAAGCGCTCGTAGTAGCGCCCGACCAGCGTCAGGTCGAGGATCGAGCTGCGCGTCCAGGTGGTGTCCTCGTCGAGGAGCTTGGCAAAGAGCTGCCGATGCAGCTCGTCCATCTGGTCGTCGTCCTTCTCGAGGGCGATCGCCGCAGCGACGTCCTTGCTCGCGATGATCGAGCCGCACTTGGCCACGATCGACTCGGCGACCTGCCCCATCTGCAGGATGTGGGAGCGCAGCTCCGGCGGCACGGCCGAGTCGGGGGTGCGCAGCCGCGCCACCTTCGCGACGTGGCGGGCCAGGTCACCCATCCGCTCGAGGTCCGAGCTCATGTGCATCGCCGTGACGACGATGCGCAGGTCGGTGGCCACGGGCTGCTGGCGGGCGAGCAGGTCGATCGACAGGTTGTCGAGCTCGATCCGAATGTCGTCGAGCTTGCGGTCGGCTTCGATGACGGACTCGGCGAGGTGGACGTCCGCGTCAAGGAGTGCGGTCGTGGCGCGGGCGATGGCGGACCCGGCAAGCCGGGTCAGCTCGACGAGCTGGTCCGAGATCTTGTCGAGGTCCTCGTGGAACTGGTCGCGCATGGTCTTCCTGTCGGTAGCCGGGCTCATGAAACATCGCGTCTCGTGCGGGTGTGATCAGCCTGCCACCACCCTGCCGTGGGGCGCACCGTGGCAGCAGGGGGATCCGCAGGGCGTCGTGGCCCATCGTGCCGAGGTTGGCACCGGAGCGTGAATGGGCGGGGGCCGGGAGGTGAACAGTGGGTTCGCCCCGCGCACGCGTCACGGCTGCGTGGTCTGAGCCTGTCACAGGCTTGCGTACGCTGAGTGTCGTGGACCCGACGACCGCGGCAACGCTCGGTGGCATCGCCGGCCTCGCCCTGGGCGGCCTGGCGATGGTTGCCGTGCGCCTGTCGGACCGGTCCACCGCAGCCGAGCAGGCCAAGGCTCCGGCGCCGCCCCTGCCGCCCGGCGTGGGCGAGGTGATCGCCGTGCTGCGTTCGAGTGGCATCCTCATCGACGCGTCCGACCGGGTCGTGAACAACTCGCCGGCCGCCGTGGCCCACGGGCTGGTGCGCGGCCAGGAGCTGGCCCACCCCGAGCTGGTCAACCTCGCGCGGCAGGTGCGCCGCGACGGCGTGATCCGCGAGGCCGAGCTGGAGCTCAAGAAGGGCATGGGCGATGGGCGACTCGTCGTCGCCGCGCGCGTGGCACCGCTCGGCGCGCACCATGTGCTGCTCCTCGTCGAGGACCGCTCCAAGGCCGCGCGGGTGGAGGAGATCCGGCGCGACTTCCTCGCCAACGTCAGCCACGAGCTGAAGACCCCCGTCGGCGGCATCTCGCTGCTCGCCGAGGCGGTGCTCGACGCTCACGACGACCCCGAGGCCGTGGCCCGCTTCGCCCGGCGCATCAGCGTCGAGTCGGCGCGGCTGACCCGCCTCGTCAAGGAGATCGTCGAGCTCTCGCGGCTGCAGGGCGCCGACGTCATCAAGGATCCGACACTCATCGACGTCGCCGCCTGCGCGCAGGACGCGGCCGAGCGGAGCCGGCTGCTGGCCGAGGAGGCCCGGATCGAGCTGGTCACCTCGTTCGCCGAGGGCTGCCAGGTGTGGGGTGACGCCGAGCTCGTGACGACCGCGATCAGCAACCTCGTCGGCAACGCCATCGCCTACTCCGAGTCGCACACGCGCGTGAGCGTCACGGTGCGCCGCGTCTCCGGCGGCATCGTCGACATCTCCGTCACCGACCAGGGTCTGGGCATCCCGCCGGAGGAGCAGCAGCGCATCTTCGAGCGGTTCTACCGCGTCGACACCGCCCGCTCGCGTGCGACCGGGGGCACGGGCCTCGGCCTCGCCATCGTCAAGCACGTCGCGGACAACCACGGCGGCAACGTCTCCGTGTGGTCCGAGCCTGGACGCGGGTCGACGTTCACGATCGAGCTGCCGGCAGCGACGCCGTCCTCGGTCCCGGCGACGCCGTCCTCGGTCCCGGCGACGCAGGAGTCGCCGGAGCGAGCCGCGATAGACAGTGCAGAGGCGAGCGGCGCCGAGATCGCGCCACGCGAGCCAGGCCCTCGAGAGTCGGGGCCGCAGCCGACATGGTCCGACGAGACGAGCACGCGCGCACCGTCGCCTCGCGAGGCTGCGGCTCGCGGCAGCCAGCAACCATCCGACGCCTCACCACCCGTCCCGGCCTGACCGGCGGGGCCCGAGCTTGTCAGCCGCCGAATGTCCTGAACACCCGCCCCGAACCGCCCACCCCTGCGCAACCCACCCTGAGCAATCCACCCCTGAGCAACCCACCCTGAGCAACCACTCCTGAACCATCGCCGCACTGCCGCCTGAGCCCCGAGAGGTCAGCCTTGAGTCGCATTCTCATCGTCGAGGACGAGGTGTCGTTCTCCGACCCCCTGTCCTACCTCCTCAAGAAGGAGGGATACGACGTCGCCATCGCCGAGACCGGCCCCGACGGCCTCGCCGAGTTCGACAAGAACGGCGCCGACCTCGTCCTGCTCGACCTCATGCTCCCGGGCCTGTCCGGGGTCGACGTATGCCGTGCCCTGCGCCAGCGCTCGTCGGTGCCGGTGATCATGCTGACCGCCAAGGACAGCGAGATCGACAAGGTCGTCGGCCTGGAGATCGGGGCCGACGACTACGTCACCAAGCCCTACTCCAGCCGCGAGCTGCTGGCTCGGGTCAAGGCCGTGCTGCGCCGGCTCAGCGAGCCCGAGGACCTGCTGCCCTCGACACTCGAGTCGGGCCCCGTCCGGATGGACGTCGAACGCCACACGGTGAGCGTCCAGGGTCGTTCCGCCTCGCTCCCGCTCAAGGAGTTCGAGCTGCTCGAGATGCTGCTGCGCAACTCGGGCCGGGTGCTCACCCGGATGCAGCTGATCGACCGCGTGTGGGGCAGCGACTACGTGGGCGACACCAAGACGCTCGACGTCCACATCAAGCGGCTGCGCGCCAAGATCGAGCCCGACCCGGCCAGCCCGGTCCACATCGTCACCGTGCGGGGTCTGGGCTACAAGTTCGAGGCGAGCTGACGAGAGCCGCAGCACTGCGCCTCTCGGCCGAATCTGCGGCGCTCGTCAGAAGGTGCGGCGCTCGCCGGTCTGGCGAGCGCCGGCCGGTCTCTGTGGGTCAGGAACCCGTCGGACTCGGCGTCACCGTGGAGTAGTAGTGCTCGGGCAGGAGGATGGGCACGTCGGCGACCGCGCTCCCGCTCGTGCTCGACGTGACCGTGACCGGCACGAGCGTGCCCGGCTTGCCGGAGAGCTGGGAGATCTCCAGGCCCTTGGTGGAGAGGTTGACCTGCTCGCGCGGGCCGAGCTGGAACTCCGAGGAGGTCGGCGTCGACGAGGAGCCGGAGGCCGCCTGCGGTGCGATCTTGACGGTCATGGAGCCGTCGCCGAGGTTGATGGCCGAGCCCGAGATCACGGCCGGGCCCGAGCCGTCGCCGACCAGCAGCAGGTCGCGGATGGCCAGCTGGCCGACATCCACCGGGACACCGTCGGCGGGCACGTAGGGGACGTCCGTCTGGACGGGCGAGCTGGCCTGGCATCCGGCCGTCACAGCGACGACGGCGGCGCCGGCGAGCAGCGCCGACACCTGCCGGGAGATCGGGCGACGCGCAGTGGCCTGGGCGGGGAATCGACGCTTCACGGGCGACAGCCTACCGGCGGCCCTGCGCCTCGACCCGCACACCCACCGAGCTGCTCGACAACGATTCCGCAGCACCCTTCGGACCGGCCCGAGTGCCTCCCGAACGCCCCCTGACCGCCCATGGGCCGGTGGTCGCCCGGCTCCCGGACCGGCGCCCGGGGCGCAGGGCGAGCGGACGGGGACCCGCCCCTGGGACGCGACTGGACGGCATACCAGAGGGGCCTCGGCGTCGTCGCCCGGGGCTCGCTGATGCACGCGAGAGCCCATCTGTCAAGACGGCTCGGATGGCGAGAAGGCGTCCGGTTAGGGCTCTGACCTGCGCAGATGCGCGATCCTGAGATCGCGCTGTCATCCGGATCGTGATAATCTGGAGGTCGCGAAAGGGGAAAACAGCAGATGGTTTTCAAGGTCGGCGAGACGGTCGTGTACCCCCACCACGGGGCTGCACTGATCGAGGAGATCAACACACGCACGATCAAGGGAGAGGACAAGCTCTACCTCAAGCTCAAGGTCGCTCAGGGTGACCTGACGATCGAAGTGCCAGCCGAGAACTGCGACCTCGTGGGTGTCCGCGACGTCGTCGGCCAGGAGGGTCTCGACCGAGTGTTCGAGGTCCTGCGGGCTCCCCACACGGAGGAGCCGACCAACTGGTCCCGCCGCTACAAGGCGAACCTCGAGAAGCTTGCCTCGGGTGACGTCATCAAGGTTGCCGAGGTCGTGCGCGACCTGTGGCGCCGCGACCAGGACCGTGGCCTGTCGGCAGGCGAGAAGCGGATGCTCGCCAAGGCGCGTCAGATCCTGGTGTCCGAGCTCGCGCTCGCAGAGAAGACCGACGAGGACAAGGCCGAGTCGATCCTCGACGAGGTCCTGGCGTCCTGAGCCGGGCTTCCTGAGCACTCGAGACGCACTGAACACCTCTGTCGGAGCCGGTCGCGTCGGCGTCATCGTCGTCGCGGCCGGCTCCGGCGCACGCCTGGGGGCTTCCGAGCCCAAGGCGTTCGTGCCCCTCGCAGGGGTGCCTATCCTCGGGCACGCGCTGCGGGGGGTTCTCGCGTCTTCGGCGGTCGACGAGGTCGTCCTGGTCGTGCCCGACAGCCACCTCGCGCAGGCACAGGCCATCGCCGACGAGGTATGCCGCGCGGCCGACTCACGCGTGCCCGTGACGCTGGTCTCCGGCGGGGCCGAGCGAGGCGACTCGGTGCTGGCCGGCCTGCACCGGCTCAGTGCGGCCATCGAGGTCGTGCTCGTGCACGACGCCGCCCGGTGCCTCACCCCGGTCGACCTGTTCGAGCGGGTCGTCGCAGCGGTAGACGGAGGCGCTGTCGCCGCGGTCCCCGGCACGCCGGTCGTCGACACCGTCAAGCAGGTGGACGCTCACGGGGTGGTCGTCAGCACGCCAGACCGGGCCACCCTGAGGGCCATCCAGACGCCGCAGGGCTTCCGGCGCGACGTGCTCGAACGTGCCCACGCTGCTCTCGGGCGAAGGGTGCCGGCGTCGGGCGGCGTGACCGACGACGCCGGCCTGGTCGAGCGGCTCGGCGAGCCGGTGGTCGTCGTCGCGGGCGACCCGCTCGCGATGAAGGTCACCACACCCGGTGACCTCGACGCCGCGTCGCGCCTGCTCGGGTGACGCATATCCTCGGGGAGTGACGAGCGACCCCACCGCAGCGCAGTCCCGGCCTCTGGCCCTGATCACCGGAGGCGGCACCGGCATCGGCGCGGCCATCGCACGTCGGCTCGCGAACGACGGCTTCGACGTCGTGGTCGCAGGGCGCCGCCGGGAGAAGCTCGACCAGGTCGTCGGCGCCATCGCCGACACCTTCGGCCCGGTGGCCCGAGCGGTCGTCATGGACGTCACGGACGCCGAGTCGGTGACGGCTGCGGTCGCCACGCTCGAGCGCTGTGACGTCGTGGTCAACAATGCCGGTGGCGCGCTCGGCGTGACCCGGGTCGAGGACGGCGACCCGGACGACTGGGAGCAGATGTTCGCCACCAACGTCGTCGGCACGATGCGGGTCGTCCAGGCCGTGCTGCCGTTGCTGCGCCGCTCGGCGCGAGCCACCATCATCGACATCAGCTCGATCGCCGGCGAGCGGGTCTACGAGGGCGGGGCCGGCTATGTCGCAGCAAAGCACGGCACCTCGGTGGTCTCCGAGACCCTCCGGCTCGAGCTCAACGGCGAGAACATCCGAGTGGCGGACATCCGGCCCGGCATGGTGCAGACCGAGGAGTTCTCGCTGACCCGGCTGCACGGCGACCGGGCGGCGGCGGACAAGGTCTACGAAGGGGTTGACCGTCCCCTCGTCGCCGAGGACATCGCGGAGTGCGTCGGCTTCGTCGTCGGCCTGCCCCAGCACGTCAACATCGACACCATGGTCATCAAGCCGGTGGCGCAGGCGGCACCGCACAAGGTGCACCGTGGGCCGATCGACTGGAAGGAGTCCTGATGGCGGACTCCGCGCCGGGCGCGTCCGAGGCTTCCGTTCCCGGCGTCCGTATGCCGCTGCCTCGCGTCGGCGTCGGCGTCGACGTCCATGCGTTCGCCCCGGCCGGGTCGGACCGCGAGCTGTGGGTCGCCGGCCTGCGCTGGCCCGGAGAGCCCGGCCTCGTCGGCCACTCCGACGCAGATGTCGCCGCCCACGCGGCCTGCGACGCGCTGTTCTCTGCGGCTGGGATCGGCGACCTCGGTGCTCACTTCGGCACGTCCCGGCCGGAGCTTGCCGGTGCGTCAGGTGTGACCCTGCTGGCCGAGGCGGCCCGGCTTGTGAGGTCGTCGGGCTTCGAGATCGGCAATATCGCCGTGCAGGTCGTCGGCAACCGGCCCAAGGTGGGCAGCCGGCGGGCCGAGGCGGAGGCAGCTCTCGGTGCGGCCGCCGGTGCCACGGTGTCCGTCAGCGGCACGACCACCGACGGGCTCGGCCTCACCGGACGCGGCGAGGGCGTGGCAGCCATCGCCACGGCCTTGGTCGTCCCGACAGCCGCGACTCCAGCACTCTGACCGCAGTCCCTCACCCGGTTCGAGGTATCCCGGTCGAGGTGATGGTCCGGGTCATGGCCCGGACCATCACCTCGACTCGATTACCTCGAACGGTGGGGGAGGTCAGGCGCGCGGGGCGGGGGTGTCGCGCAGCAGGCTGATCTTCTGCCAGATCTTGCGGCTCATCCCATTCGTCAGGTTCTCGATCTCGCTGACCGTGTCGAGCACCAGCGCGTCCGTCGACTCCTCGGCGCAGAGCGCGGCTGCCTTCGCGGTCAGGGAGAGCAGCTCGGAGCAGTAGTCGAGATAGATGCCGTAGTCGCGGACCGACAGTGTGCGCGGGCTGATCACGTCGCGTCCGGCGGGCGTGCCGGCCTCGGTGTCCGGCAGCAGGGCAGCCGGGTCCTTGCTCATCTGGTGCATGTCGATGATGTGTGCCAGCGAGCGGAGGCGGTGCAGGCGGCGGAGCAGCTCGTTGCGGACCAGACGGTCGGCGAGCGACAACAGGAACCAGATGGCGATGCCCGCGAAGACCAGGTCGTTGACGCCGCTCTCGACCACCGGCAGCCACTCGAACGCGTGCAGCGCGCCCCGGTCGCTGACCGCGTCCCGCACGGCCGCACCGACCGTGAGCGCGACGGTCACGATGACGATCACGATGAGCACCCGGCATACCCAGACCACGATGCGGCGACGGCGCGGAGCCGTGCGCTCCCGGTCGAGCAGGTCGTCCACCAGGCGGCCCAGCTGCTCGGTGGACGAGCGCAGGCCGCGGTGGTTCGGGAGGTACTCGTCGATCCGCTCGCCGAGGTAGCGGATGACCGCCCGGACCTCCCGACCGTCGAGTCGCTCGTAGCTGGAGAGCCTCGGCGCAGCCATGTCCGCAGCGTATCGGCAGGCAGGTTCGCGTGGTCGGGCTCGACGGCGAGCGCCGATAGACTTCGGCGGGTGAGCCTACGACTGTTCGACACCGCCACCCGGGAGCTGCGCGACTTCACGCCGCGCGAGGCCGGCAAGGTCGGTATGTACATCTGTGGGCTCACGACGCAGGGCGCACCGCACATCGGGCACATCCGGTTCGCCGTCGCCTTCGACGTGCTCCGGCGGTGGCTCGAGACGGGCCACGGCTTCGACGTGACCCTCGTGCGCAACGTCACCGACATCGACGACAAGGTGCTTCGCAAGGCCGCCGAGGCGGGCGAGCCGTGGTTCGCGCTGACCTATCGCAACGAACGCCTCACCACCGAGGCTCTCGATGCGCTCGGGGTGGAGCCGGCGACGTACGAGCCCCGTGCCACCGGCCACGTGCCCGACATGATCTCGCTCATGGAGACCCTGATCGAAAAGGGTCACGCCTACGTCGCTCCCGACCACAGCGGCGATGTCTACTTCGACGTGAAGTCCTGGCCCGAGTATGGCTCGCTGTCCAACCAGTCGCTCGACGACATGGCCAGCGCCGACGACGCCGACCCGAGAGGCAAGCGAGACCCGCGCGACTTCGCGCTCTGGAAGGGTCGCAAGTCCGACGAGCCGGAGAACGCCTCCTGGCCGACCCCGTTCGGCCCAGGCCGCCCGGGCTGGCATCTCGAGTGCTCGGCCATGGCCCGGCGCTGGCTCGGTGACGAGTTCGACATCCACGGCGGCGGCATCGACCTGCGGTTCCCACACCACGAGAACGAGCAGGCCCAGTCGCGCGCCGCCGGGCTCGGGTTCGCCCGGTACTGGCTGCACAACGGCTGGGTCACGGTCAAGGGCGAGAAGATGGGCAAGTCGCTCGGCAACGCTCTCGAGGTGCGCCACCTGCTCGAGCACACCCGCCCGATCGTGCTGCGCTACTACCTCACCGCGGCGCATTACCGCTCGATGATCGAGTACCACTCGGGCTCGCTCGAGGAAGCGGCCGCGGCGGTCGAGCGCATCGAGGGGTTCCTCGAGCGAGCCGCCCGGAGGGCTCCCGGTCACCAGATCCACGCGGCGGCATCCCTCCCGCAGGAGTTCGTGGCGTCGATGGACGACGACCTCGGGGTGTCCGGCGCCCTTGCCGTGGTGCACGACACCGTCCGCGCCGGCAACAGCGCGCTCGACGAGGACGACGACGAGGCGGCCCTCACCGCGGCTGCGTCCGTCGTCGCGATGACCGACGTGCTCGGCGTGAACCCGCTTGCGTCGCACTGGAGCTCCCGTGATGCGGCCGCCGACGACGCCGCCGCCGAGGCAGCGCTCGACGCGCTGGTCCAGGTCCAGCTGGACGCGCGGCAGGCGGCACGTCAGGAGCGCGACTTCGCCCGTGCCGACGAGATCCGCGACCATCTGGCCGTCGTCGGCATCGCCATCACTGACACGCCGTCCGGACCGCAATGGTCGCTGGTCCGCCCAGAGCGCGGCAACGGAACGGGGGCCTGACATGGCTGGGAACTCACAGCGGCGCGGTGCGGTGCGCAAGGGCGGCAAGAAGCCGACGGTCGGCTCGGGGGGCCAGCGCAAGCGCGGCCTCGAGGGCAAGGGGCCGACCCCCAAGGCGGTCGACCGGGAGTACCACGCGGCACACAAGCGCGCCAGAACCGTCGCCAAGCGCTCGGGCCACCCCCAGACCGGTGGGCGCGCTGGGGCCGGGGCGCGACCGAGCCGGCGTGCCAAGGGATCGAGCGAGATCGTCGCCGGCCGCAACTCCGTCGTCGAGGCGCTGCGCGCCGACATCCCCGTGTCGACGATGTACATCGCGACGCGGATCGAATCCGACGACCGGGTCAAGGAGGCGCTCAAGCTCGCCAGCGAGCGGGGTCTGGCCATTCTCGAGACGCCCCGGGGTGAGCTCGACCGGCTGACCGACGGCGCGGTGCACCAGGGGCTGGCGCTGCAGGTGCCGCCGTACGACTACGCCGACCCGGCGGACCTCATCGATCCTGAGCAGCCCGGCATACCTCTCGTGGTGGCTCTCGACGGCATCACCGACCCTCGCAACCTCGGGGCGATCATCCGTTCGGTCGCCGCCTTCGGCGGCCACGGCGTGGTCGTGCCGGAGCGGCGGTCGGTCGGGATGACCGCATCCGCGTGGAAGACGTCCGCCGGGGCCGCGGCGCGCATCCCGGTCGCCAAGGCCGGCAACCTCACCCGCGCGCTCGAGGAGTTCAAGAAGGCCGGTTTCTTCGTGCTCGGCCTCGACATGGACGGCGACGTCGACCTGCCCGACCTGTCGCTGGCCTCGGAGCCGCTCGTCATCGTCACCGGCTCGGAGGGCAAGGGCCTCTCCCGGCTGGTACGGGAGACCTGCGACCAGATCGTGTCGATCCCGATGAGCTCGGCCGTCGAGTCGCTCAACGCCGGGCTCGCGACCGGCGTGACGCTCTACGAGATCGCCCGGCAGCGCCGCCGCTGAGGTCCGCGGGAACTCATCGGCCCTTCCCGACGCTTGATCAGTGGACCCCGGTACAGTGCTCTCGGCGCGACAACTACGCTACGTAGTATTGGGCCCGCACCGCGCCGGGGCATGACGACGACCAAAGGAACCATTGTGGCCAAGAGCAACCGCGCCGAGACAGCGGCTCGGGCAGCGCAGCTGCGCGCCGAGGCGGCTCGACAGGAGCGACAGCGCAAGCAGGTGATCGCGGCGGCCGTCGCGGTCGTGGTCGTCATCATCGCGGTGACCCTCGGTGTCGTCATCGCCAACCGGCCCAAGCCGGCCGCTCCGGCGGCCACCGGCGCGGACGCGGCGCTCGCCAAGCTGACGACGCTGCCCGTCTCGACGCTCGACTCCGCGGTCGCCCCGACGCCTTCGCAGGCTCCCCAGCCGCTGCAGGGCGGCACGCCCCTGACCCAGGACGGCAAGCCCAAGGTGCTCTACGTCGGCGCCGAGTACTGCCCGTTCTGCGCCATGGAGCGCTGGGCCCTGATCGGAGCGATGTCGAGGTTCGGCACGTTCAGCGGGCTGACCCCCACGACGAGCTCCTCGACCGACGTGCACCCGGACACCCCGACGTGGTCGTTCGCCAAGGCCAAGTTCGACAGCGACAAGCTGGCCTTCGAGGCGGTGGAGACCCAGGACCGTGAGGGACAGCCGCTGCAGACCCTCGACGGCGAGAACCTGGCGCTGTTCACCAAGCACAACCCTGGTGGCGGCATCCCGTGGATCACCTACGGCGGCACCCACGCCACCAGCGGCGCGACGGTCGACGCCAACGCCCTCGACGGCAAGACGTACGACCAGATCATCGCCGGCATCCAGGACCCGAAGTCCGACATCGGCAAGGCGATGGACCCCGCGATCAACATGATCTCCGCGCAGCTGTGCCAGCTGACCAAGGGCCAGCCGACCAACGTGTGTACGAGCCCGGGCGTCATGTCCGCGAGCGTGCTGCTGAAGAACTGACGACATGAGCCGCCAGAGCACGGCCTCGGCCGAGCAGACCCAGTTCGTCCGCGTCCGGCCCCGCTGGCTCGCCCCCACCTCGCTCGTGCTCGTCATCATCGGGCTCGGGACGTCGGTCTACCTCACCTACGAGCACTCCACGAACAACGCGACCCTCGCGTGCAGCATCGGCGGCATCATCGACTGCGCGAAGGTGACCACGAGCGCGTGGAGCACCTTCATGGGTGTCCCGGTCGCGCTGCTCGGGCTGGTCTTCTTCGTGGTCGCGCTCGGCCTCTGTCTGCCGAGGACGTGGCGGCGGCCAGAGGGCTGGCTCGACGCAGTCCGCCTCGTCTGGGTGACCATCGGTCTCGGGATGGTGCTCTACCTGGTCTGGGCCGAGCTCTTCCGGATCAACGCGATCTGCCTGTGGTGCACGGCGGTTCACGTGGCGACCTTCGCGCTGTGGATGGTCGTGCTCTTCGGGCAGATCCTGTCGGGTCCCGTGGAGAAGCAGGAGGCGAGGGTCAGTCGAGGCGGCTGATGACCGGCAGCTCCATCGTGTCGACACCGAGCACGGCCTTCTCCTCGGGCTTCTTCGGCAGCACCGTCGCGACGTAGTCGCGCAGCGCATCCTCGATCGGCATGTCGTGGCCGGCGCGCTCGCTGAGATACCAGCGGTGCTCCAGCACCTCGTGGAACAGCTCGGCTGACTCGAGACGCCCGAGCAGCTCACGCGGGACCGCCCGCGTCGTCGGCTCGTAGACCCGGGCGAGCCACTCGTGGGCGACGAGCTCCTCGTCGACGCCCTGTTGGTCGGTGGCCGCGGAGTAGGCGTCCAGATCGTTGAGCAGGCGGCGGGCCTGGTTCTCGCCGACATCGAGCCCCGTGAGCCGGAGCAGGCGGCGGGAGTGGTGGCCCGCATCGACGACCTTCGGGGTGATCTGGATCTCGGTGCCGCCGATGTCGGTCCGGATCGAGAGCTCGTCGACGTCGAAGCCCAGCTCGTTGAGCCGCCGGATGCGCTCGTCGACCCGCCACCGGTCACCGAGCTCGAAACGCTCGGTGCCGGTCAGCGCCTGCCACAGCGAGTGGTAGCGGTCGATGATCGATCCGGACACCTCGAACGGGTCGGCCTGCTCCTCGAGGAAACCGCCCGCCGCGAGGTCCATCAGCTCCCCGGCGATGTTGACGCGGGCGATGTCGAGGTCGTGCTCCCGCTGCCCGTCAGACAGCCGCGGGTGGAGCTCGCCGGTCTCGGCGTCGACGAGGTATGCCGCGAACGCGCCGGCGTCGCGCCGGAACAGTGTGTTGGACAGGGACACATCTCCCCACCAGAAGCCCTCGAGGTGAAGCCGGACGAGCAGTAGGGCGAGGGCGTCCATGAGGCGCACCGCCGTGTCGGGTCGCAGGTTCTGGCTGTAGAGGGCGCGGTACGGCAGCGAGAACTGCAGGTGCCGCGTGACCAGGCAGGCGTCGAGCGGCTCGCCGTCGTCGGTCGCCCGGCCGTGCACCACCCCGAACGGCTCGACGGAGGGCACCTCCAGCCGGCGCAGGTTGCGCAGCATGGCGTACTCGCGGTCGGCGATGTCGTCCTTGATCTCCTTGACGGCCAGCACGCGGTTGCCGAGCCGGACGAACCGGACCACGTGCCGGGAGATGCCGCGCGGGAGCGCCGCGAGCGTGCTCTCCGGCCACTCCTCCAGGGGTGTCGACCAGGGCAGGTCGAGCAGGGCCGACTCCGGCCGGGCCGTGGTGATCTCGAGAGTCACGCACCCATCGTGGCACGCGGCACCTCGAGGCGTCGTTCGAGTCCGCGGAGCGGTGCCAGGTGCCGCAACGGCGCTGGGCCGGCCCCCGTCGACGGGAGCCGGCCCAGCGGCATACCGGCTCGGAAAGCCGGCTCGTGCGTCAGTCGCCCAGGCGGATGCCCGACTCGGCGTTGAACAGGTGGACGTGACCCTGCTTGGGCCGAAGGTTCACGACCTGGCCCTTCTCCGGGGGACGGCGGCCGTCGACGCGCGCGATGAACGGCGTGGACATCTCCTCGGTGCCGTCGGAGTCAACCTGGTGTGCCTTGGTGGAGCCGTAGATGTACGCGTCGGCACCGAGCTCCTCGACCACGTCGACCGTGACCGCGACGCCGTGGCCGTCCTCGGCAACCTCGAGGTCCTCGGGGCGAACACCGAGCGTCACGTGCGAGCCGGCGTCCTTGAGGTGTTCACGCTCGACGGGCAGCGTGTGGCCGCCGAGGTCGACGCCGCCGTCGACGATGGGCACGTCGAGCAGGTTCATCGCCGGCGAGCCGATGAAGCCCGCGACGAAGACGTTGGCGGGGTGGTCGTACATGCGGCGCGGGCTGTCGCACTGCTGGAGGATGCCGTCCTTGAGGACCGCGACGCGGTCACCCATCGTCATGGCCTCGACCTGGTCGTGCGTGACGTAGACCGTCGTGACACCGAGCCGGCGCTGCAGCGAGGCGATCTGGGTGCGCGTCTGGACGCGGAGCTTGGCGTCGAGGTTCGACAGCGGCTCGTCCATGAGGAACACCTGGGGCGAGCGGACGATCGCGCGGCCCATGGCCACACGCTGCCGCTGACCACCGGAGAGGGCCTTCGGCTTGCGCTCGAGGTAGGGGGTGAGGTCGAGGATCTTGGCGGCCTCCTCGACGCGCTTGCGGATCTCCGCCTTGTCGACGCCGGCGATCTTGAGCGCGAAGCCCATGTTGTCGGCCACCGACATGTGCGGGTAGAGCGCGTAGTTCTGGAACACCATCGCGACGTCGCGGTCCTTGGGGGACAGGTTCGTCACGTCGCGGTCACCGATCAGGATGCGGCCGCCGTTGACCTCTTCGAGGCCGGCGAGCATGCGCAGGGACGTGGACTTGCCACACCCGGAGGGACCGACGAGAACGAGGAACTCTCCGTCCGCGATCTCGATGTTGAGCTTGTCGACCGACGGGACCGGGTTGCCCGGGTACTGCCTCGTCGCGTTGTCGAACGTCACTGTTGCCATGGCTTCATTGCCTTCCTTCACCGGCAGGAACGTGCCGGACGATCCGTTGTAAAGGGAACCCACCCGGGTGAGCGGGCATCGCCATCATGTCCCATGCGGGCGGGGTTGACCACCCCAGGTCCACCGGCGAGTCCGTCCGAGGGGGTCCGTATGCCGTCCGCGTCGTTGCCGTCCTGAGCCCAGGATGTGTCCAGAACGTTGCAAAAACTTGCTGCAAGAGCCGGTGGCCCATACTGCAAGTTCTTGCTACATTCGGCGCCACAACCGGTGGCGGCGTGTGCCACCAGGCTTCAAAGGAGAATCCATGCACAAGCGTGCGCTCGGTGCTGCAGCCGTCACGGGTGTTGCCGCCCTGGCCCTCAGCGCCTGCGGTGGGTCGACGCCCTCCGCGTCTCAGACCCCCGCTGGATCGACGACCACGACGACCTCCGCGGCCCCCGCACCGGCGAGCACGACTGCTGCCCCGGTTCGTGACGCCTCGGTCGACCTCGTGATCTGGACCGACAACGACCGTGCGGCGGCGATCCAGAAGTACGCCGACCAGTTCGGCCAGGAGCAGGGCATCAAGGTCGCCGTCCAGGTGGCCCCCGACGTCCGCGCCAACTTCAAGGACGCGACGAACGCCGGCAAGGGCCCTGACGTCATCGTCGGTGCGCACGACTGGCTCGGCGAGCTCGTCCAGAACAACGCCGTGTCGCCGATCAACCTCGCGCCCGACATCCAGGCCAAGTTCGCTCCGGACGCCATCAAGGCCACCAAGTTCAACGGCCAGATCTACGGCGTCCCCTACGCCGTCGAGAACATCGGCCTGGTCCGCAACACCGCGCTCGCGCCGAACGCTCCCGCGAGCTACGAGGACATGATCACCAAGGGCAAGGCCCTGATGGCTGCTGGCAAGGCCGACGGCATCGTCGTCCAGGAGGTCGGCAAGACCGGTAACGCCTACTACACGTACCCCTACCTCAAGGCGTTCGACGGCGGCATCTTCGCGCAGAAGTCCAACGGCGACTACGACCCGAACAAGGTCATCGTCAACAGCCCCGGCTCGATCAAGGGTGCCAACGAGCTCGCGAAGCTCGGCAAGGAGAAGGTCCTGACGACCAACGTCGACGGCACCAACTCCGACGCGCTCTTCGACTCCGGCAAGTACCCGTACTACATCACCGGCCCGTGGGCCATCGACAAGGCCAAGAAGGCGAACATCAAGTACGCCATCTCGCCGCTGCCGACGCTCAACGGCGGAAAGATGGAGCCGTTCCTCGGCGTCCAGATGTTCTACGTCTCGTCCAAGGCCAAGAACAAGGCCTTCGCCGAGGAGTTCGTCACCAAGTACGTCCCGAACAAGGACCTGCAGGTCGACCTGTTCAACGTTGGTCACCGTCCGCCGGCCCTGACCGAGGCCTACCAGGAGGTCGCCAAGAGCGACCCCGACGTCGCCGCCTGGTTCCAGGCCGGCCAGGGCGCCCTGCCGATGCCGAACATTCCCGCCATGAACTCGGTGTGGGGCCCGCTCGGCCAGGCCGGTGCTGACGTGATCTCCCAGAAGACCGGCCCGAAGGCCCGCTTCGACGCCGCCGCGCAGGAGATCATCGCGAACATCGCCAAGGGCTGACGTCCCGACGTCACCTGAGCAAACCCCGCGGGCGGTGACCGAGAGCGCATCTCTTGGTCGCCGCCCGCGGAGCCGCCCCCGCCGCCGCTCCTCCTCCTTGACGGAGATTCAACGATGAATCGCTCCCCTTACGTCGTGCTCAAATGGGTCATCATCGTGGCCGTGATGGCCGTGATCATCTACATGGCCGGCCTGTTCGCCGCGAACGGCCAGCTGCTCGGCACGGTTGTCCTCGGCCTCGTCGGCCTCGCCGTGCTCCTTATCTACGCCTCGCGCCGCAACGTCCCGGCGAAGTACCTCTTCCCGGGCCTCGTCTTCTTCCTCGCCTTCCAGATCTGGCCGGCGGTCTTCACGGCCACGACGGCGTTCACCAACTGGGGCGACGGCCACAGCCTCACCAAGGAAGAGTCGATCAAGGCGATCGTCTCCTCGTCGGTCGAGGAGGTGCAGGGCCAGCCGCGCTACGCCCTCAGCGTCGCGGTCAAGGCCGGCGACGACGTCACCACGGGTGAACCGGTCTACATCCTGACCAACCCGACGACCGACAAGGTGTATGCCGGCACGAAGGACGGGCTCACCGAGCTCCCTGCCAGCGACGTGACCAAGGGGGCCACGGGTCGCGTCACGGCGGTCAACGGCTACACGATCCTCAACGGCCGACAGGTCAATGCCCGCCAGGACCTCGACGACTTCGCGGTCCCGACGACGGGCGGTGCGGCGATCAAACGGGTGGGCCTCTCCGAGGCTTTCGAAGGCAAACCCGCCGCGACGTACGACCCCAGGACGGACCGGATCACCGACACCCGCACGGAGGCCAGCGGCCAGCCGGCGAAGGTCTACGGGCCGTCGAACGCGTCGTGGGTCAACGTCTCGGACTCGACCGACAAGCTTCCGCAGGGCTGGAAGGAGAACGTCGGCTTCAAGAACTTCACCAACGCCCTGACCAACGAGACGCTCCGAGCCGGCTTCCTCAAGATCTTCGGCTGGAACCTGCTGTTCGCCTTCATGTCGGTGCTGACGACGTTCCTGCTCGGCCTGGCGCTCGCGCTGCTGTTCAACGACGAACGGCTCAAGGGCAGGCGGGTGATGCGGACGCTGCTCGTGCTGCCCTACGCGCTGCCCGGCTTCGTCTCCGCGCTGGTCTGGGCCTCGATGTTCAACCAGCAGTTCGGTCTGATCAACAACGCGCTCGGCCTTGATGTCGACTGGCTCGGCAACGGCTACGCGGCCAAGGTGGCCATCCTCATCGCCAACCTGTGGCTCGGCTTCCCGTACATGTTCATCGTGTGCACGGGCGCTCTGCAGGCGATCCCGGGCGACGTCAAGGAGGCTGCGGCGATCGACGGTGCCAGCGGGTTCCGCACCATCCGGTCGATCGTCATGCCGCTGGTCCTGGTCGCGGTCGGTCCGCTGCTCATCGCGTCGTTCGCCTTCAACTTCAACAACTTCACCGTGATCTACCTCATGACCGAGGGCGGTCCGTTCGAGAACAACCAGAGCGCGATCGGGTCGACCGACCTGCTCATCACCTACGCGTACCGCCTCGCCTTCACCAGCGCCGCACCGAACTTCGGGTATGCCGCGGCGATCTCGATCTTCATCTTCATGATCGTGGCCGTGCTGTCCTACGTCGGCTTCCGTCAGACCAAGGCCCTGGAAGAGGTGAACTGACATGAGCACCACCACGACCTCCGGCATCACCACTTCCGCCGAGCTCGAGGCCGCCAACGTCGTCCACGCCGTCGGCGAGAAGAAGCGCTCGGGCACCTGGTGGAAGTACGTCCTGGCCATCATCGCGCTCATCTGGGCGCTCTTCCCGATCGTGTTCATCGTCTCGGCGGCGTTCAACCCGTCGGGCACCCTGAGCACGACGCAGCTGCTGCCGAACAACATCGGCACCGACAACTTCACCCAGCTGTTCGACATCCGGCCGTACTGGGCCTGGTACAAGAACACGCTCTTCATCGCCGGCGTGGGTGCGTTCGCCAGCGTCTTCATCGGTGCGGCAGCGGCATACGCCTTCTCGCGGATGCGCTTCTACGGCCGCCGCGGCGGCCTCATGACGCTGCTGCTCGCGCAGATGTTCCCGGTGATGCTCGCGTTCGTCGCGATGTACCTCACCTTCGACTACATCGGCGACTCGATCCCCGCCATCGGCCTGAACACCCAGATCGGCCTGATGATCGCCTACCTCGGCGGCGCCATGGGCGCCAACGTGTGGCTCTTCAAGGGCTATTTCGACACGGTGCCGCGCGAGCTCGACGAGGCGGCCAAGGTCGACGGCGCGAGCCACGCCAGGATCTTCTTCACGATCATCCTGCGGCTGGTGCTGCCGATCCTGGCGACCGTCGGGATGCTCGCGTTCGTCGGGCTCTTCAGCGAGTTCCTCCTTGCGAGCATCTTCCTCAAGGACGCCGAGAACCAGACCCTGGCCGTCGGCCTGTGGGCCCTGCTCAAGGCGGACAAGAACAAGTACTTCGGCCCCTTCTGCGCGGGCGCGCTGCTCGCGTCGGTGCCGGTCATGGCTCTCTACTTCGCCGTCCAGCGGTTCCTCGTCGGCGGACTCACCGCAGGTTCGGTCAAGTGAGCCCTGCCCCGGCCCGCCAGCACGCGTGGCTGACCCAGCCACACCACGACGGGTCGGGGCGGTACGTCTCCAACCAGACGCCCCGCCTCGGCGACCGCGTCGACCTGCTCGTGCGCGTGCCGCTCGAGTGCGAGATCGACTCGGTGCACGTGCGCACCGCTCCCGACGGGGAGAACCAGTTCCGCAGCGCCCGCCTCGTCAAGACGACCGCCACCGACGCGTGGTGGAAGGTCACGGTGGTCTGCCACAACCCGGTCACCAACTACCGGTTCCTGCTCGTCGGCGGCCCGACGAAGTACGCGTGGCTCAACGGCACCGGTGTGCACCACCGGGACGTGCCGGATGCGAGCGACTTCCGCCTCGTGGCCGGCGACGCGCCGCCACCGGACTGGTCCCTCGACTGCGTCGTCTACCAGATCTTCCCCGACCGCTTCGCCCGCTCGCGGGCTGCCGACCGGCGGGAGTTGCCGGACTGGGCGATCCCCGCCAGCTGGGACGCACCCGTCGACACGAGCTCGAAAGCCGTCGCCCACCAGTTCTACGGCGGAGACCTCGACGGTGTCATCGAGCACCTCGACCACCTCGAGTCGCTCGGCGTCGACGTCATCTACTTCACGCCGTTCTTCCCCGCCCGGTCCAACCACCGCTACGACGCCACGACCTTCGACAGGGTCGACCCGCTCGTCGGCGGTGACGCGGCGCTGCGCCGGCTCACGGCCGCGGCGCACGCGCGGGGCATGAAAGTCATGGGCGACTTCACGACGAACCACACGGGCAACGCCCACGAGTGGTTCCTCGCGGCCGCCGGTCCCGACGGTCGCAAGCGGCCCGAGCGCGGCTACTACATCTGGGAGGACGGCGACTACGTCGCGTGGCTCGGGGTGCGGTCGCTGCCGAAGCTGAACCACCTCGACCACGACCTGCGCAAGCGGATCTTCGAGGACCGCAACGGCGTCGTGCGCAGGTGGCTCGGGCGCAGCGGCAGTCTCGACGGGTGGCGGGTCGATGTCGCCAACATGACCGGGCGCTGGCGCGCGACCGACGTCAACCACGAGGTCGCCCGGCAGATGCGCGGCTCACTCGCGCGGTGGGCGCCCGAGGCACTGCTCGTCGGCGAGCACTTCCACGACTACACCCACGACATCCCGGGCGACGGCTGGCACGGCGTGATGAACTACGCCGGCTTCTGCAAGCCGGTGTGGAACTGGCTGCGCCAGGAGGACGAGGACCCCATGACCATGGGGGCCCCGGCACCGCTGCCGGTCCTCGAGGCCGGTGCGGTCGTGGAGACGATGCGCGACTTCACCTCCCGCATCGCATGGCAGTCGCTCGTCCGCTCCTGGAACCTTGTCGGCTCGCACGACGTGACCCGCATCCGCACGCTGGTCGGGGACGACCCGAGGCTCGTGGACGTCGCCGCCGGACTGCTGTTCACCATGCCGTCGATGCCGATGATGACGTACGGCGACGAGATCGGGATGGAGGGTGCGTTCGGCGAGGACGGCCGGCGCACCATGCAGTGGGACGGAAATGGCTGGGACACGAGGATTCTCGAGGTCTACCGTGGCCTCATCGCCGCGCGGCACAGGTCGGTCGCGCTGCGCCGGGGTGGCTTGCGCTGGGTTCATGCCGACGGCGACGCCATCGTGTTCCTGCGAGAGACGCTCGACGAGGTGGCCCTCGTGCACGTGGCGCGAGGGGCTCACGAGCCGATCGTGCTCGACACGCGGCATCTAGCCGGGATCGACACGGGCACACCGACATACGGATCCGCACCGAAGGTCGGGACGCGGGCTGTCACACTGAGCGCTGGGGGGCCGCTTGTCAGGGTATGGACGTGGAAGCCGGGCGACGAGGGGGCCCGCCTCCCGCGGCGAAGGAGGAGGTGACGTGAAGGCACGGCTGAAGGACATTGCTGACCAGGCGAACGTCTCCGAAGCGACGGTCTCACGCGTCCTCAACGGGAAGCCAGGGGTCGCAGAGTCGACCCGCCAGGCGGTCCTGACCGCACTGGACGTGCTGGGCTACGACCGTCCAAGTCGCCTGCGGCGAAAGAGCGCCGGGCTCGTCGGGCTCATCGTCCCCGAGCTGACGAACCCGATCTTCCCGGCGTTCGCCCAGATCATCGAGAACTCCCTCGCGCAGAACGGATACACCCCGGTGCTCTGCACGCAGGTCGCCGGCGGAGTGCACGAGGACGACTACGTCCAGATGCTGCTCGAACGCGGCGTGGCCGGGATCATCTTCATCTCCGGGCTGCACGCGGACACGACGACCGACCCGGACCGCTACGTCGCGCTCCGTGAGCGTGGTCTCCCGCTCGTGCTCGTCAACGGGTACATCGAAGGTGTCGACGCGCCGTTCATCTCCAACGACGACGTCGCGTCGATGGGCCTCGCGTTGGAGCACCTGGTCAGCCTGGGGCACAAGGAGATCGGGCTGGCTGTGGGGCCGGACCGCTACGTGCCGGTCATCAGGAAGATCGCCGGCTTCCGCCATTCGATGCAGGAGCTGACCGGCCGCTCGGACGTCGACCACCTCATCGAGCGGTCGCTGTTCTCCGTCGAGGGCGGGGCGACCGCGGCCGGGCGCCTGCTCGACCGAGGCGCGACCGCCGTCGTGTGCGGGTCCGACCTGATGGCGCTCGGTGCGATCCGTGAGGCACGCAAGAGGGGCCTTCAGGTGCCGCGGGACTTCTCCGTCGTGGGCTATGACGACTCGACGCTCATCGCGTTCACCGACCCGCCGCTGACGACGGTCCGGCAGAGCGTCAACGCGATGAGCGCGGCGACCGTGCGCGCCCTCCTGGACGAGATCGCCGGCCAGCCGTCGCCTCGGGCCGAGTATGTCTTCCGGCCTGAACTCGTCGTCCGCGGCTCGACGGGCGCCGTCCGCAGCCGCTGACTCGCCTTTCCACCGTCGAGTGGGCGCTCCGTCCCACGAGTTCCAGCGGAATCGCACCTTCCGCTGGAACGGGTGGGACGGAGCGCCCACTCGACGAAGAGGTGTGGGACGGAGCGCCCACTCGACGAAGAGGTGTGGGACGGAGCGCCCACTCGAGGAAGAGGTGTGGGACGGAGCGCCCACTCGAGGAAGAGGTGTGGGACGGAGGGCTCGAGGAAGAGGTGTGGGACGGGGCGCTCACTCGACGGTGGCGTGGGCGGCGGAGCGCAGCGACAGGAGGCGCTCCAGCAGGCCGGCGACCGCGGCCTCGTCGTCGACGCGGTAGTGCGCGGCCGTCGAGCCGGCGCCGACCTTGACGGTGACGTCGTCCGGCCGGGTCATCCGCATGAAGGCGTCCTCGTCGGTGACGTCGTCGCCGAGGTAGACGCGCGCAACGGCGCCCACGTGCCGCCCGAGCGCAGTGACGGCCGAGCCCTTGTCGGCGTGCGACACCGTCAGCTCCAGGACCGACTTGCCCTTGAGCACCTTGACCCCGGCGTGGTCGAGTGCGACGCGTCGGGCATCTGCGATGGCAGCCTCGGAGACGTCGTGCGGCAGCCCACGGGTGTGCACGACGACCGCGGCGGTCTTGTACTCGATGCCGGCCGCCGGATGGTGCTCCTTGACGAGCGCTTCGATGTCGTCGCGCAGCATCGCCAAGGTCGCCTCGTCGTCTGGTGTCACCGCGGCGGCCTCCATCGCGGATCGCACTGCCTCACTTGAGGACTCGGCTCCGTGGCTGCCGATCAGGACGATCGGCTCGGCGGGGTCGATGCCGGTCAGAAGGCGCAGAGTGTCGAGGTCACGGCCAGAGACGACTGCGACGTGGACGCCCTCGAGGGCGGCCAGGGCGCGCAGCGTGTCGACCGTGCCGGGCAGCGGCGTCGCCTGCATCGGGTCGGCATGGAACGGCGCGAGCACCCCGTCGAAGTCGGTCGCGACGAGAAGCGGTGTGGCCGCGGCCGCGTGCTCGAGCACCTCGTCCGAGGGTGCGACGGCGCTCATGCCCCGGCCACGTTGTCGTCGTGGGCCGTTGGTCCGGCCGACGCGCCGGCCGGACGGTCCGTCGCACCGTGGGTCCTGCTGGGGCCGTCGGCGTCGGTCGGGCCGGGCCCGCCCCCGTCCAGGTCGGGCGAGCCGTTGGCGGAGCCGTCGACGCCGAAGCCGCGACGGTCGTAGCGCGGCATGTCGGGCGCCGCATCGAGGGCCGCCAGGTAACGGCTGGCCCACCGCTGGACGTCGTGGTCGGAGACGCGGCGGCGTAGCGCACGCATGATGCGCTGCTTGTCCCTGGCCGGGGTGTTGATCGCCCGCATGATCGTCTGCTTCAGGCCCTCGATGTCGTGGGGGTTGCAGGCGAACGCCTGGTGGAGCTCGTGCCAGGCGCCGGTGAACTCCGACAGCACGAGCGCCCCGCCGAGGTCGTGCCTGCAGGTGACGTACTCCTTCGCGACGAGGTTCATCCCGTCGCGCAGGGGCGTGACCAGCATGACGTCCGCGGCCTGGAACAGCGCCGCCATCTCGTCGCGCGGATACGAGTGGTGCAGATAGTGCACCGCCGGCGCGCCGATCTTGCCGAGGTCACCGTTGATCCGGCCCACGGTCTGCTCGATCTCCTCGCGCAGGATGCGGTAGGACTCGACGCGCTCACGGCTCGGCGTCGCGACCTGGACGAGGGTGGCCTCGGGTGGCTCGAGTCGGCCCTCGGCGAGCAGCTCCTCGTAGGCCTTGAGCCGGTGCCTGATGCCCTTGGTGTAGTCGAGGCGGTCGACTCCGAGCATGAGCACCTTCGGGTTCCCGAGGCTCGACCGGATCTCCTTGGCGCGTGCCATCACCTCGGGCTGCTTCGCCAGCGCCTCCAGACCCTTGAAGTCGACGGAGATGGGGATGGCCGCGGCACGAACCTGCCGTTGCGACCCCTCCACCGTCACCAGGTCGCGCCGCGTGGGCGCGCCGAGCAGCTGCCGGCACGCCCGGACGAAGTTGCGGGCGTCGGCCTGTCGCTGGAAGCCGAGGAAGTCGGCGCCCAGCAGGCCCTCGAGCAGCTGGGTGCGCCAGGGGAGCTGGGCGAAGAGCTCGACCGGCGGGAACGGGATGTGGTTGAACCAGCCGATCCGCACGTCCGGGCGGAGTCGGCGCACGATCGAGGGGACGAGCTGGAGCTGGTAGTCCTGGATCCACACGCGCGCGCCCGGCGCGGCCACCTCTGCGACGGCTTCGGCGAACCGGGCGTTGACCCGCTGGTAGCTGTACCACCAGTCCCGGTGGAACGACGCGGGCACGATGACGTCGTGGTAGATCGGCCACAGCGTGTCGTTGGAGAAGCCCTCGTAGTAGTCCCGGATGTCCGCGGCCGACAGCGCCACGGGATGCAGGTGTATGCCGTCCGACTCGAAGGGCTCGGGCGCGTCCCCCGAGTCCCCGGCCCAGCCCACCCAGGCGCCCGGCTCGTCGCGCATGACCGACTCCATCGCCGTCACGAGCCCGCCCGGGCTGCGGCGCCACTCGTCCTCTCCGGTGTCGGACACCACCTTGTCGACGGGCAGGCGGTTCGCTGCGATGACCAGGTCGAACGTCGGCCGGGGGGACGGCACGCAATCAGCTCCTGAGGGTTACGGGTGGCTGCGCCTGGTCGCCACCGCCTCTCGGGGAGCGATCGGGCGCGATCGGTCTCACTCTAACGACGAATGCTGGCGCCCGATCCGGCGGCGTTCTAGGGTCGAGTCAGGGCACTCGGGCTGGAGCGCGTGAGCGGCTCATGGTCTGTCCGTACCCAAACTCGCCGAGTGAAGGAGGTCGCCGTGAAGATTTCGGACGTCATCCGGTCCAAGGGGACCGTCGTGGTGACGATCAAGCCCGACGACACCGTCGCAGACCTGCTCGCCCTCCTCGACGAGCACCGGATCGGTGCCGTCGTCGTGAGCAGCGACGGCGCGACCGTCGAGGGGATCGTCAGCGAGCGTGACATCGTGCGTCATCTGCACACCACCGGCACCTCGGTGCTGGACGGTGCGGTCTCCGCGATCATGACGAGCGACGTGACCACCGGTTCGGCGAAGGACAACATCGCCGACCTGGCCGCGACGATGACCGAGCTGCGTGTGCGGCACGTGCCGATCGTCGACGACGACGGCAAGCTCGCGGCCATCGTCAGCATCGGCGACATCGTCAAGCATCGCCTGTCAGAGCTGCAGTCCGAGCGAGATCAGCTGCGCGACTACATCACGAGCTGACCCTCGCGGTCGTCTTCGCCGTCGTCCTGGCCGGCCGCCGGTGCACTACGCCGGTACAAGCCGACGGCGCTGACCCTTCCCGCGGCGGGCCCAGCAGGAGCATGCTGGTAGCACGCGTCGGGCGAAGGGCAGTGCACCATGCCGACCAGGACGAGCTTCAGCGCAGAAAAGGCACCGTGCGGGCGGATCGTCGACGGTGCCCGATATACCGACAGTGACGACGACGGGCTGGTCGTCGATCACCTTCACTATGGCTGCGGCTGCGAGGATTTCCGCGACGACTTCCACGACGGCAGCACGCATCACCGCGTCGTCCACCACAAGGGCAAGGTGCTCCTCGACGAAGAGCTCCGCGGTGAGTGACACCCGATGACGGCCGCCGACCACGACGTGCTCATCGTGGGCGGCGGGGCCGCAGGCCTGCGCGCAGCGATCGCGATCGCCGAGACTGACCCTGCCGTGCGGGTGGCGGTCATCTCCAAGGTCTACCCGATGCGCAGCCACACGGTGTCTGCCGAGGGCGGCGCCGCGGGGGTGATCGCGCCGGGGGACACGTTGGCCGAGCACGCGTACGACACGGTGTCCGGCAGCGACTGGCTCTGCGACCAGGACGCGGTGGAGGCGTTCGTCGAGGAGGCCCCGCGCGAGCTCCTCCAGCTCGAGCACTGGGGCTGCCCATGGAGCCGCCAGCGGGATGGACACGTGGCGGTGCGCGCGTTCGGCGGCATGACGACGATGCGCACGTGGTTCGCCGCGGACAAGACCGGCTTCCACATGCTGCATACGCTCTTCCAGACCTCTCTGCGGTTCGGTGGCGTCGCGCGCTACGACGAGTGGTTCGTCACGAGGCTGCTCGTCGACGAGAACCGCGTGCAGGGCGTTGTCGCGATCGAGCTCGCGACGGGCCGGATCCAGGCCATCACGGCCAAGGCCGTCGTGCTCGCGGGCGGTGGCTGCGGGCGCGTCTTCCCGTTCACGACGAACGCCAACATCAGCACCGGCGACTCGATGGCCCTGGCCTGGCGCGCGGGGGCGCCGCTGAAGGACATGGAGTTCGTGCAGTACCACCCCACTGGCCTGCCGTTCACCGGCATCCTCATCACCGAGGCCGCACGCGCCGAGGGCGGGTGGCTGCTCAACAAGGACGGCTACCGCTACCTGCAGGACTACGACCTCGGCACTCCCGAACCGAACCCGGTCATGCGCAGCATGGAGCTCGGCCCCCGGGACCGGCTCTCGCAGGCCTTCGTGCACGAGCAGGAGAAGGGGCGGACGCTCGACACGGAGTACGGCCCGGTCGTGCACCTCGACCTGCGCCACCTCGGGGAGCGCCTCATCGACGCGAAGCTGCCGTTCGTGCGTGAGCTCTGCCTGCGCTACGAGAACATCGACCCGGTGCGGGAGCTGGTGCCGGTCAGGCCGGTCGTCCACTACATGATGGGCGGCGTCCACACGGACCCCACCGGGGCGACCCCGGTCGCCGGCCTGTATGCCGCTGGGGAGACGGCGTGCGTCAGCATCAACGGGGCGAACCGGCTGGGCTCCAACTCGCTTCCCGAGTGCCTCGTCTTCGGCGCGCGGGCGGGCCGGGCCGCCGCCGAGTATGCCGTGAGCGCTCAGGACCCGGGCCCGAGCATCGTCGCGCAGGCGCGCGACGAGGAACGCCGCCTCACCGACCTGCGTGGCCGCGACGGGTCAGGGAGCTCGGACGGGCTCCCTGGCGGACGCGGATCCGATGCAGGGTCCATCGCGCAGCTGCGGACTGCGATGCAGGAGGTCATGGAGGAGAGCGCCGGGATCTTCCGCAACGAGCAGTCTCTGGCCGCAGGGGCGGCCAGTCTGCGGGCGCTGCACGAGCGGGCGGGGCGGATGGCCCTCGACGACCACAGCATCGCGTTCAACACCGAGATCGTGGCGGCCCTGGAACTGGAGAACATGCTCGACCTGGCGGAAGCCATCGTCGCAAGTGCCTTGCAGCGCAAGGAGTCTCGTGGTGCGCACCAGCGCCTCGACTTCCCGGCACGCGACGACGAGCAGTTCCTCGCCCACACGCTGATCCACCGCGACCCCGCGGGGGAGCACCGCACCGAGCTGCTCCCGGTCACGATCACGTCCTGGCCGCCGGGGGAGCGGGTGTATGGGAGGAAGGGCCATGGCTGACACGATCACGCTGCAGGTCGCGCGGTACCGGCCGGAGCAGGAGACCGAGCCGACTGTCGAGGAGTTCGAGGTGCCGCTGCGCCGCGACTGGGCGGTCCTCGACGGGCTGAACCACATCAAGGACACCCAGGACGGCAGCCTGTCGTACCGCTGGTCGTGCCGGATGGGGATCTGTGGCAGCTGCGGGATGACGGTGAACGGGGAGCCGCGGCTGACCTGCGCCACCTTCCTGGTCGACTACGCCCCGGGTCCGGTGAGGGTCGAGCCGCTGGCGAACTTTCCCGTGGTGCGGGACCTCGTCGTCGACATCGGCGACTTCATGCGCAAGCTCCCGGCGGTGAGGCCGTGGATCATCCGCGACGAGGAGAAGCCGGTCGCCGAGGGCGAGTACCTCCAAACGCCCCGCCAGCACGAGGAGTTCGCACAGTTCAGCATGTGCATCAACTGCATGCTGTGCTACTCGGCGTGCCCCGTCTACGGGCTCGACCCGGAGTTCGTCGGCCCTGCGGCGATCGCCCTGGCGCAGCGCTACAACCTCGACTCACGTGACGAGGGCGCGGACGTCCGGATGGACCTGCTCATCCATCCCGAGGGGATCTGGGGCTGCACCTTCGTCGGCGAGTGCACCCGCGCCTGCCCGAAGGGTGTTGACCCTGCCGGGGCGATTCAGCGCTACAAGCTCACGGCGGCGCTGCAGTCGCTGCGGTCCTTCGTGCTGCCGCGGGGCCCGCGATGACCCGCGAACCCAGCCCTCCGGCATACGAACCCAGGCAGGAAGCCGGCCAGGGCGCGACCGAGGGGCCGGCGGCATACCGCCCGCACGTGGGCAAGCTCTGGTGGATCGGGCGGTGGAGCTACACGTTCTTCGTGCTGCGGGAGATCAGCGCCGTCTTCGTCGCCTGGTCGGTTGTCTTCATGCTGCTGCTCCTGCGGGCGGTGGGGCAGGGCGAGGCGCAGTACCGCGCGTTCCTCGACTGGGCCGGCACCCCGTGGGTCGTCGTGCTCAACGTCATCACTGTCGCGTTCCTGCTGCTCCACGCCGTGACGTGGTTCAACCTCACGCCTGCAGCGATGGTCGTCTGGCTGCGCGGCCGCCGGGTGCCGCCGGCGGCGATCGCCGGTGGGGCGTTCGCCGGCTGGGTCGTCGTGTCGGCGGTCGTCGTGTGGCTGGTGGTGACCCGATAGGTGGCCAGACGGACCGCGGAGCCCATCCTGTGGCTGCTGTTCAGCGCCGGAGGGGTCGCGTCGGCGCTGTTCCTACCGGTGCTCATGGTGCTGTTCGCGCTCGCGATCCCGCTGGGCTGGCTCGCGGTGCCGCCGCATGGCCCGTTGCTGGCCCTGCTGGGCAACCCGCTGATCGCGATCGTCCTGTTTGGGGTGTTCGTCCTGTCGCTGTTCCACTGGGCGCAGCGGTTCCGGTACACGCTGTTCGACGGGCTCGGCCTCAAGGCGCACCAGCGCCTCATCAACACGGTGGCGTACGCCCTCGCGGTCATCGGGTCGGTGTGGGCCGCCGTGGTGCTGGTGGGCGTCGTCACCGCCTGAGGCTCGGGCGCGGCCGGGGGCGCGGTCCGGGGCTGACGTCTGGGGCGGGATCTGCAGCTTCCGTGGGGCCGGCCCTGTGGCTTCCGTGGGGTCGCCGAGCCGCGCCGCGAAGCGCCAAGCGGCTTCGGCTACCAGGGCCGTCGCTTACCGTAGGGGCATGACCGCGTACGACCGGACCGACCGGGTCTCCACCCCGCGATCCGGCGCGGGCACCGGCCGGGTCCCGCCGGCGGGCGACGCCGGTGACGGCGGTCCAGACGGGCAGCGGCTCGGCCCCTATCGTCTGGTCGAGGAGATCGGCGAAGGTGGCATGGGGGTCGTGCACCTCGCCCTCGACCCGAGGGGTCGCGCAGTCGCGATCAAGGTGCTTCGGTCTCATGTGGCTCACGACGCGGATGCGCGCAAACGCCTTGCGCGAGAGGTGGATACGCTCTCGCGGATCCGCGACCCACGGGTCGCCAGTGTCATCGACGCCGACGTGATGGGGCCGCGCCCGTACATCGTGACCCGGTACGTCCCCGGCCCTGCCCTCGACGAGGTCGTCGAGGAGCGTGGTCCGATGGCGCCGGCCGAGCTGGCGCGGCTGGCACGGGGCATCGCCGAGGCGATCCGCTCGATCCACGCCTGCGGGGTCGTGCACCGGGACATCAAGCCCGGCAACGTCCTGCTCGAGGACGGGGAGCCGGTCCTCATCGACTTCGGCATCGCCCATCTCCAGGACGACGTGCGGCACACCGTCGGGGGCCTCGTCATGGGCACGCCGGGCTATCTGTCGCCGGAGCTCGTCGAGGGTGCCGAGATCACCGACGCCACCGACTGGTGGGGCTGGGCGGCGACGATCACCTACGCCGCGTCTGGCCGTCCGCCGTTCGGTCGCGCGCGCATGGACGCCGTGCTGACGCGCGTCCGCGCGGGTGACGTGGACCTCGACGGGGTAGACCCACGTCTGGTGCCGTTGCTGCGAGCGTCATTGTCTCCCAACCCAGCCCGCCGACCGCATGCAAACCAGGTCATCGCTGCGATCGAGCAGTATGCGGCTGGGCGCGCTGCGACGGTCCCCACCCCGTCCCCGGGCGACTGGGACGGCCGGTCGACGCCGATCGCGCCGGGAGCGACGCAGGTCGTGCAGGAGCGCACGACCGCGCGCTACCCGGTGGTGCCCGAGGGGCCGGACGATGCGCGATGGGCACCACCGCCGACGGGACCCCGGCAGGCCGAGCCGAGCGATGCGGCATACCAACGGGGTTGGGATGACGAGCCTGAGGTCGACGAGCAGTGGGACGGAGCCGAGTCCTTCGACGAGCGCTATGTGCGAGGCGGGCAACCGCCAGCGGCGGAAGGCTTCTGGCCTGACGAAGACCCGGACGATGGCGAGTCCGAGGATGGCGATGTCGTTGCGCGCGAAGGCGATCCGCGGATCGGGATGCCGATGCGCACGGGGCTGCTGGGAGCCGCGGCGATCGCCTGGCTGGGCACCCTCATGGCGTGGCCCGGCATCGCCGTCGTGGCGTTCGTGGTGTGGTCGGTGCTGGCGCGGGCGACGGACCGGTCGGTGACCGCGCTCGTGCTGAGGCGCTACAACTACGGCCGGCGTCGCAGCGACCTCCCCTACGCGGTCGTGGCCAGCCCGCTGCACCTGGTGGTGGGCGCGATCGCGACCGTCGTCGGACTTCTGCTGCCCCTCGGCGCTGCCCTCGCCGGCGTCTTTGCGACGGCGCTGCTGCTCGCCGGCACGAGGGGCGACGGGCTCGGTCCGGGCGCCCCGATCACGCTTGCGATCGGCGGGGCGCTGGGGCTGGTCATGGCATGGTGGGGGCCGGGTGGCGCGTCGCTGCGGCGCGGGTCCCGGTCGATCGCGCGGCGGGTCGTGCCGGTCGGGCTGCCGATGCAGCTCGCCGCTGCGGCGCTCTTCAGCCTCGGCATCGTGGCCGCCGTGCTCGCCCTCAACCGTGGCGCCGCGTTGTTCTGGAATCCGTTGAGCAGCAACCCTTTTGGGGGCTGAGCTTGGGATGGCCGGAGCAGCTCCTCCGGTCCCTAGCAGAACACAGGTAAAGCACAGGTCAAGTCCAGGTCACAAAACGATCTCGGATGTGCTTGTGTCGAGGGGCTTGCTCACGTACCGTCGGTGCCACGGCGGCTACCGACTCTAGGGCCGGGAACGGGGCTTTGACATTTCATTTCCCCGGGCCGCTTCGTCGCGTCCGGCTCCACACGGCACGTCGCACAATTTCAGATGGAACCCAGAAATCCGGTCCCTGAGCGCGCCGAGCCTCGCCAGCCAGGGACGTCGCCCGCAACCGCGGGCCGGGCGAGGACGGGGGACCCAGTGCGGCCGGTGAGTGATGCCAAGAGGACGAGATCCGGCCTTGGGGTGAAGTCGCGAGAGCGGCGGGGCACCTGACGCCCTAACCCGACAGCTAACCCCGCAGGCGCCGTCAGGAAGGATCACCCATGCAGTACCTGTCCAAGCACGCTGCCGCCAAACGTATCAAGGTGAAGCAGCGCCTTGCTGGAGTCGGAATCGCAGGTGCCGCCACCGTGGTGGCGGGCGTCGCCACTGGAGGCGCGGCCAAGGCCTCGACGGTCTGGGACCGCGTTGCCGCGTGCGAGTCCGGCGGCAACTGGCACATCAACACCGGCAACGGCTACTACGGCGGCTTGCAGTTCTCGTCGTCGACCTGGCGTGGCTACGGCGGGGGCGCGTACGCATCGCGTGCGGACCTGGCCACCAAGGCGCAGCAGATCGCGGTGGCGCAGCGTGTCCTTGCATCGCAGGGCCCCGGCGCGTGGCCGGTGTGCTCCGTCCGGGCCGGCCTCACCCGGTCCGGCGGTGCGACGTCCAGCGGCCTGTCCGCGGCCGGCTCGTCGTCCCGCTCGACGGAGCGGACGACCAAGCAGTGGACCAGCAGCAAGAAGAAGGTGACCAAGAAGAAGAGCTATGCCGCCTCGGGGAGCTCGCAGCGCACCTACTCGGTGGCCGCCAGCGGCTCCAAGATCACCGTGCGCAAGGGCGACACGCTGTCCAAGCTCGCCGTCAAGCACGACGTCGACGGTGGCTGGAAGGAGATCTACGCGGCGAACCGCGACAAGATCGACAACCCCAACCTGATCTTCGTCGGCCAGGTCATCCGCCTGCCCCGGTAGGGCGTGGCAGACTGAGCCGGACGGCCTCGCGCGACCAACCCCTGGGTCCCGCGGGGCCGTCCTTCTTTTCCGTATGCCGTCTCGCTCCGTTACGCTTTCGCCCGTCCCGAGCACTCTCCGACCCGACGGTGGCGGAGTGGCTCAGGGCGTGCTGGCGTGGCGCAATCGGTAGCGCACCTGTCTTGTAAACAGGTGGTTAGGGGTTCGAGTCCCCTCGCCAGCTCCGGTCGAAAACCGCCCCTGACGTGCACAAACGTACGCCGGGGGCGGTTCCGCGTCTAGAGGCTGTATGCCACTCCGTGTGCCACTGTTTCGCCAAAGTCAAACCTGGCCCGTTGCCGACGTGGATTGGTCGTCGGAGACCTCGCCTCGGTGGGGGGACAACTGTGACCTGCGAAACGTTCACACCGTCCAGGCGCTATGCCTACACTCCGAAGATCGGGGTTGTTGCCAGTAGGCAACCGGACGACTGCGCAATGGGGGACGACATCATGGAAACGATCGGCAGGCTGCTGCGAAGGCATGACACTGCGGCGATGCGTGATGCCGACGATCACGAGGCAGAAGAGGCTGCAGCTGCCGCCTACGGCCGAATGATCGGCGCCGACCTCACCCGCCAGGAGCGGGCAGACCGGGCGCGCCACTCGATGAGCGTCTCGGCAAAGTCCCGTCACTGCCACGCCTGAGTGAGCCTCCTGGAGTGGCGCGCACCCGGGTCTGAGGATCGAACGGCCTTCAGCACGTTCACCTGTACGACGCCGATGCGACCTCGCACGCCCGCAGAGCCGACCTACCGCGACCGTCATGATCGGTGGTGGGAACTCGAGGTTCAGAGTTGGATTCGTAGGATGCGACCACCTGAACGGGGCATCGGCAAGCGGCTCCTGTCCGGGTGGCACGACGGCGAGCTCGCGGCCGTGGCCCTCTACGAGGAGGCGGATGGCCTCGATCAGATCATGATCGAGGTGATGGCCGTCGCTTACGGCTGCCGGTTCGTCGGCGGGGGATACGCCGACGAAATGTTCCGCGAGGTTCTCGACCGGATCACGGAGACCTGCATCTCGGCCGGAGTCCGCGAGACATTCGTCACAGCGCGCATCTACGAGCACAACCGCGCGAGTCAGAAGATGGCGCAGCGTAAGCGGTTCAGTCACATCGACGACGCTGGCGAGGGCGTGCAGGTATGGGGTCGCCATCTGCCGATCGATGGCGCTCCTGGCTCCGAGAGTCCTGACTGGTACGCCTGAGACGCGACAGCGCCGCCCCCAAGTCGTGACTGTGAAACGCATGGCGACCAGGACGACTACTTCCGACACCTGGAGCCGTCCGTCAGGGCCGCAGAAAGGCGTGTGGCGGAGGCCGGTCGACCTGGCCCACCTTGTTGGGCGCACAGTCGGCGCGGAATATGACAGCCGTGTAATTAGCGATGTAAGGTGTGACAGATCGAGGCAAGAGTGTGCCTCCCACCCAAAGGGCTTGACCGTGTGACCTACGGTCGGGCCCTTTCGCATTCCACGGGGAGGGATCATGCCGCGTGATCGGAGGGATCACATGTCGACGACGACGACACCAATCGTCCTGACGCAGCCCGAGGTGTCGGAGCTGCTGCGCGTGCCCGTCGAGACGTTGAAGTACTGGCGCGTCCAGGGCTTCGGGCCCCAGTCGTTCAGGGCGGGCAGGCACATCCTGTACCGCGCCGCCACCGTGACGACCTGGATCGAAGAGCAGGAGCAGGCCGAGCGCGACGCGCGTTCCGGCCGCACCGAGTGAGCGGGAGGGGCCGCCCCTACTGGGACGGCCCGCTCGCTGAGACGACGCCCACGACGTCTGGACCCATTCTCCCATCGGACGAGCTGCTGCTGCGGTCCTTTGATGCCAGCCGAGTTCGTGACCATCGCCAGATCTCCAGGATGCTGGACGACGAGCTGGGCGTGCCCAGCCGTCCCTCCATCCAGGAGCTGCTGGAGGCCGCCCGAGTCGCCGTGCCCGATCTCATTGAGGCCGGAGAGGCAGCGGCAACCATGGTTGCCGCTGACGGCGAGGTGGCGTCATGACGAAGACGACCACGACCGAGGCTCCGCGCTACGCCGACGCCGACCAGTACGACGAGAACGGCGACCGGATCGACCAGAACGGCGCAGCCGTGCGACGGCTCCTGGCCGACCGAGTTGTCGACGGGGCATGGCTCGACGAGCAGGACTTCCCGCCGCTGCACTGGACCGTGCCTGGGCTCGTGCCCGAGGGGTTCGGACTGCTGACCGGTTCGCCCAAGGTCGGCAAGAGCTGGCTCTCGTTGGACCTCTGCCTCGCCGTGGCGACCGGCGGTCGTGCACTCCAGCACGTCCGTGTCGGCCCGGCCCGGCCGGTACTCCTGCTCGCACTCGAGGACGGACACCGACGCCTCCAGGCGAGGGCGCGAGACCTCCTGGCAGGCGAGGCCATCCCGGCGAACCTCAACGTCATCATCACGGCGCAGCCCGCCGAGGTGCCGTTGCTGATCGAGGCCTGGCTGACGGCGCACAGCGGCAGCAACCCTCTGGTGGTGCTCGACACGCTCGGTCGCATCCTGCCAGCGGCCATCCAGGGCGAGACGCAGTACCAGCGCGACTACCGGGTCGCCGCGACGTTGAAGAGGCTGGCCGACGCCCACCCCGGCTCGACCGTGCTCTGCGTGCACCACACCCGGAAGATGACCGCGACCGACTGGATGGACACGACCAGCGGCACCCAGGGGCTCAACGGAGCGGCCGACTTCACGATCAGCGTTTCTCGAGAACGCAACAGCGAAGAGGCTGTGCTGCGCGTCACCGGTCGCGATGTTCCCGAAGGTGAGTACGCCGTCATCGTCGGCAGTGGCAAGTTGTGGACGCTCGACGGCAACAACCTCACCGACGCGGCGACCTCGGTGCGGACGCGGCGTGTCTCCGAAGGTCTTGGAGAGCGCTCCGTCGAGATCCTGCACCTCGTGGCCGAGCACCCGGAGGGCATCGGCCCCACCGAGGTCGCGCTGGCCGTCGGCATGGAGGCCAAGCATGCGGGCGAGTACCTACGTCGTCTGCACGAGGCGGGCCGGATCCTCAAGCTCGGGCGTGGCAAGTACTTCCCGGCGGCACCCCTCGTACCCCCTGTGGAAAGTGTGGGGTGTGTGGAAAGCGAGGGGGCGGAGGTTTCCACAGTTACAACGGTTTCCACACATGTAGAGGACACCTCTCCACCGTGTACCGAGTGCGGGCGTCCCATCGGTGGCCTGCGTGAGGCCTACGGGAAGACCACTTGTGTCGAGTGCGAGAGGAGCACCACGTCATGAGCGACTGCCAGGTCTGCCACCAGCCCGCAGAGAAGACGCTGTGTCCTCGATGCACGTTCGAGCGGAAGATGCACCGCCTGGCAAAGGCCGAGGCTCGGCGTCGCGCAATGTGGAGGCGGCTGATGTCCAAGGGCAAGGGCTACCGGAGGCAGCCGTGAGCAGCCGTCGAGACCGGTCAAGTGCGTGGCCCCGGCATCGGGCCAAGGCGCGAGTTCGGCGCAGGCGCAAGGTCGCCGGGATGTTCACGGGGACATGGAGGCGGCTGGTATGAGCTGGAACCAGTACCCAAGCTCGAAGGCGATCTACCGCCGGACGTCGCACAAGCTGGCGCGGGCCCGAGCCGTCAAGGCCTTCCGACCGGGCGACCCCTGCGCGCTGTGCGGGCGTCCCATGTGGCCAGCCCGGAACGGATCGCTCAGTCACCTTCACCTCGACCACGACCCGAGCGACCCCACGCGCCAGCGCTATCGGGGCCTCGTGCATGCGAAGTGCAACGCCTCGGACGCGGGCAGGCGGGCGCGGGCCAAGCAGGTCGACCGAGATGCGGAGCCTGCCACCCCTCGGCGACCGCGACCACGTCGTGCACGACGTCCAGAGGGGGACGTGGGGTGACGGTGGCGAGCACATACCCCCCCGGGTTTTTTTGTCCGGCCCTCCCCATGGACCGGCAGGTCTTCTCGCGCGCGCGGACCTTTTTTTCCACCAGACCCACCGATTCGTCGAGATCCCGGCCTACCGCCCGATCCCGAGGGCGTGCGAGCCAACCCGGACCACCAGTCCCACTCTGGGACAATGAGATACAAGCCCAAGGAGGGCTAGCAATGTTTAGCAGAACGCTTCCCAGCACTGACCTGACCGACGCCCAAAGCGCGGTGGAGGAGATCGGCGACGAGGCCAGCATGGTGCCTCTCGCGCTGGTGCTGCCTGAGGTCGGCGAGCTGGGTATCACCACCCTCGACGCGCTTGAGGCGCACATCGGGCACGAGCGCGTGCGGCGCGTCGGGGGCCTTGTCCGCGTCGTCCCAAGGGACGTCATCGTCGAGCTGTCCGACCAGATCGCAGAATGCAGACGCCGCCTGGCCGAGATCACGGCGCGCAATGCGGCGAAGGCCGCCGAGCTGGCCCAGGCGTTCACCGCCCAAGTCGAGTGCGTGTCCGTCTGGCAGGGCCTCGTGACAGAGACCATGGCTCGCGCAAACTGCGACGCCTTGACCGCTCAGCGGATCCTCGACGGCGACGTCGACAGCGGCGGTCGCCCTGTCTCGGCGGTCAGCGCGTGGGAGGAGCGACTGGACGACATCCGGCGGCAGGAGGCCGAGTTCGAGGCCGCCGAGCGTCGCGCGGCGGACCGGCTGGCGAAGCAGAAGCAGCTTGACCCGGACCGGCGCAGCATCGGCGCGTACCTCGACGGCGAGGGGGGCTGAACGATGAGCAATGTTGAGATCGAGGCCGGGGGGCGCGGCATGGTCGTAGATCACCCGCCGATCGACCACGAGGGGAATCCGCCGAGCGTCCTGTGCTGGAACGGTTCCCCCGCAGCCAAGCTGGTCTATCACAACCGGAGCGCGAGCACGGCTCACTACCGGGTTGTCGAGTCCGAGGCCGCCTGCGAGGTGGCCACGCTGCTTGGCGACAAGATCCTGATGAGCCTGGCCGTGAGGTTCGGCAAGTGCGAGATCGAAGTCCGAGAGCCCTACGAGGCCGCGCTGATGCGGTCCGCCGGGGCGCGGCTCTACATCCGGGGGCGGGGCCTGTCATGAGTCTCGATCAGTTCGCTCGCTTCGGTGCCGCCCTTCACGGGGCGGCCCGGGCCGACTTGCGCAAAGAGCTGCGCAAGTCGTTGAAGGACACCGCGACGCAGTCCAAGGGCGACGTGAACAGGTACCTCGCCGCCACGCTGCCGAGGGAGATCGCCGCCAAGGGGCTCAACCTCTCCCAGACGGTCTCGACCCAGTTTGGTCACGAGCTGCGGGTGCGGGTGAAGGTGCCGCGTCGCCAGCCGGGCCGGGCGCTGTCCGAGCGCAACGCCCGCCAGCTCGACCGCTTCGGCACCTTCCGTCACCCCGTGTTCGGGGACGCCGACAAGGCCCGCAACACGTGGGACTGGACGAGCCAGCGAGCACCCCACGGCAGCGGGGTCGACTGGTACGCCCGTGCATGGCACGCCCAGCAGGGGGACTTCAGGCGTGGCCTGGAGAAGGCCGTCGACCGCACGCTCGACGAGATCGCCCGCAAGGCAAGGGGAATCTGACCATGGCTGCACTCTCACTGTTCTTCGACATCGTCGGGCGTGACCAGAACGCGTCCCGAACGCTTGACCGCGTGGGCCGGTCGGCCGACCAGGCGACCCGGCGGCTCGGCGTCACCCAGCAGCAGACCCACCGGCTCATGACGACGATCGCGCTGCTCGGCCCCGCGCTCGTGCCGGTCGCGGCCGGTGCGACCGCGCTCGGTGTCGCGTTCGGCGGGATGGGCCTGGCTGGAGTGGCGGCGTTCGTCGGGATCCGCCGGGAGATGAAGGACGGCACGCCAATCGGGCTGGCCTACCAGGCGACCATCGACAGCCTGCAGTCCTCGCTGGCCATGATCGAGCACACGGCGGCCGCCAACGTGCTCGGGCCGTTCCAGGCGGCCGTGCGCGATCTGAATCTCCGTACGCCAGAGCTGAATTCGCAGATCGGCTCGCTGGCCACGATCGCTGGCCATGCGGCGCAGTCGATCACGCACGGGCTGCTGTCCGCCTTCCTGTCGCTGGCCCCGCTCATGCAGGACGCTGCGGTGTACGTCGCGCAGCTCGCGGCGCGGTTCGACCTGGCCATGAGCGGCCCCGGGATCCGCTCGTTCGGCGACTACGCGAGATCCGTTCTGCCCCAGGTGACGTCGGCGATCGAGTCCATCGCCGGTGCCGCCGCGCACCTCGTGCAGTCGCTTGCGCCGGTCGGGCTCGGGACGCTGTCGGTCCTGCGCACTCTGGCGACGGTGATCAACGCGATCCCGGTGCCGGTGCTGTCCGCGCTGGCTCAGGGTGCGACGGCCGTCTTCCTCGCATTCCGCGCCTGGCAGGGCCTGAACATCGCCATCGATTGGGCCAAGACGCTGCAGATCAACCTGGGGATGCTCGGTCGCACGGCGGTGTTCACGGCTGGGGCGATCCGTGGCCTGCAGATCGCGGCAGGCGTCGTCGGGATCGCGCTGGCCGGGCTGACGCTGCTGTTCCAGCACAGCGCTGACCAGGAGCGCCAGGCCCAGCAGGCGATCGACGACTACACCGAGGCACTACGCCAGAGCAACGGCGTCATCGACCAGCACGTCCGCGCGCGTGCCTTCCAGCACCTGGTGGACAGCGGCGCGATCGACGACGCACGCAAGCTCGGGCTCAACCTCGCCGACGTGACGAACGCGGCGCTCGGCAACGCCGATGCGCAGGCCCGGGTGACGGCCGCCATCCAGGCCCAGCGCGGCCAGCTCACGAACCTGACGACCGGCTGGAAGTCCGGCATCAGCGCGAACACCGATCTCGGTAATGCCGCCGCCAACGTCACGGCCGCGATCAAGACCGAGAGTGCTGGGTTCGGCAGGTCGGCGCAAGCGTTCGGGGACTACAACACCCAGACGACCGACGCTGTCGGAGCGACCGCCAACGCGGCCGAGGGGGCGATGCTCCACGCCCAGGCCCTGCAGGCGCTCGCGACCAAGCTCGGGATCACCGTCCCCGCCCTCCAGCAGCTCCAGGACAACCAGACCAAGGCGGCCGAGGACAGCCGGAACGCGCGCGCCCAGATGGCCCTGGAGGGCAACGCCGCCGGGCTGCTCAAGCTGGCGCTCGACGCTCTCAACGGCACCACGCAAGGCGCAGCCACCGCGCAGAACGCCTTCGACTCCTCGCTCGTGAACATGGGCACCCACGTGACCAAGACTGGCAAGCACATCCACTACACCAGCAACTCAATCCGCGACATGTCCGCCGCTTCGGTGGCCCTGCGCGGCGAGCTACTTGGCCAGGTGGCCAACGCGGAGAACGCGGCCACGTCTTATGGCCAGCTCAAGGGCTCGGTCGAGGCGGGGCGGCAGAAGCTGATCCAGCTTCGCAAGCAGATCATCGACAACGCCGTCGCGCATGGCATCGACCGGGCGGCCGTCACCTCGTACATCAACGAGGTCCTCAAGATCCCGCCGAAGGCGACGACCGACGTCGTCGCGTACACCGCCAAGGCCGGTGGCCTGATCGACGCGTTCAAGCGCAAGCTCGATGCGCTGCCCCGCAGCGTCGCGGTGAGCGTCAGCGTCGGCGTGGTGGGTGGTGTGAGCGGTATCGCGTCCGCCATCCACAACATCGCCCAGAGCGCGATCAAGAGGGCGTCCGGCGGCATCATCCCCGGCTTCGCAGGCGGCACGGTCATCGGCCCCGGCACGGGCACCTCCGACAGCGTCCTGGCCATGATCGCCCAGACCGGCGCGCTCCTGCGCGTCTCGGTCGGCGAGTTCATCTCGACGGCCGCTTCGACGGCGCACAACCGGGCTGCACTGGAAGCGGGCAACCGAGGCGCGACACTCGGGGTCGTCGGGGGCCAGCTGCCGGTCGTCAACGTCTACATCGGCAACGAACAGCTCGACGCCCGCACGTACCGGGTCGCCAAGGGTGCGGCCCGGGACGAGATCGACGTCGAGGCGCGGGAGATCGAGATGGGCGCGGACCTGTGAGCCCCTGGGCGGTCGATGCGATGTCGCTGCGGATCGTCAAGGCGATGACCAACGACGTACTCGACGCGCGGACCGACGGATCGACGGCACTGCTGGTCCAGGAGATTGGGACACTCGATCGTGACGACCTGCTCCAGCTCGTGCAGTCGGTCGCCCTCCTCGCCGCCCAGCTCGGAGTCGCGCTGGACGACGACGAGCGACGACGGCTGTTGACCTACCGTCCGCGCAGCGTGTGATACATCGGGCCCGAGGAAGCACTCAGCGCCGGATTGGACTCGGGTCGTCCACCGTCAAGGATGGAACCGCCTCACCGTCCACGACTCCGCCGGGCGCGTCAGCCCCTTTGCCGATGAAGCCGACAGGTTTGAACGGTGTTCCGAGTGCCTCGTTGATCTTGGCCAGCTCCGGAGCCACGCGCTTGATGCGTTTCAGGGCGTCTGCCGCTTGTGTCCGAAGCTCTCGATCCAAGATCCGCTTGGGCTTGCCCTTCTTGAACATCACGTAGTGCGGGCCGAGGTCGTCCACACCCGGATAGACGTAGATCGCATGGGCAACGAAGCGGCGCACGTCGTTGATCACGCGGAGGTCGTCAGCCAGGCCGCCGTATACCCCTGAGCCCTCGGGCAAGTCAGCCACGATCTTGGCGAGCAGGCGGGTCTTCTCGTCCACTGGGATGCGGTCGGCCGCGTACTCCATGAACAGGCCGAAGGCGGCAGGGTCAGGACACAGCCGCGACGCGATTATCCACGTGACGATGTTCTCGACCGCCGCCGCCTTGGCCAGGATGTTCAGCGGCTGCGGCCCTCGTGATGCCATGCTCGACAACCTAGCGGCTCGGGCCGATAGATTTGATCAGGTCGCGACCCGAGGATTCGCCCTAGGCTCCAGCCCATGGTTGTCGCGACGAACTGGTATGACCCGGCGAACCTAATGCAAGGGCTTGCGGGATCGATCATCGGGGCCTTGGCCACTGTGTTCGGTATCTGGCTGGCATTCCGGTTCGAAGGCGGGAGGCGTGGTTGGGACGCGCACGCAGCTCAGTTGATCCGGCTGGAGGCCGCCGCGTATGACGCACAAGGGATTCTCCGCAGTTTCGTTGACATTGATGCAATCGACCGAGGCGAGGGCAAGTCGCGTGATGCAGCGCGCAGGGATTACGTCATGGCCATCACCCAGGTCCAGCGCGAGGCCCTAGCCCTCGTGGGCACCACCTATCGGCTCCGAGGCCCCAAGGGCAAGATGGCGAACGCGCAGGCGGTTTTGCTGGTGAACGCGACGAGCCAGGCATCGACGGTCGTTGGCGAGCCGACCGGGCCCGGCGATCTCCAGTACCTCTTTGATTGGTCGGGGAAGGGCCTCGAACGGCTCCACCCCTGCTTCTCGGCCCGCGTGCTATGGGATGGATACGCCTCGGGTTCGGCACGTGAGGCCCGCAAGCGTATTCGTGCGGACTACGGAGATGCGATCTTGCCGCTCACGCGCTGGGAGGGGTGGCGCAGGCGGCTGAGGCAACGCTGAGTTCTCGGAGTCGGAACACCCCGCGTGGCTCGCTGTACGCCACGCTCCGCCTATGAGAGGGCCCGCCGCGTGTGCTGATATCCGGCGGGCCCTTTCGTGCGTTCTGGTGTCAGGCTGGCCAGACACCGAACTGCCGCAGCGTCGACTCAGTTCTCCCACCCGGGCGACCCATCGAGCTGACGGCGCACGCGCAGCTCGGACCGGCGGATCTCCCACTCTCGCAACCGCGCGGCTAGTGCGGCGTTGCGCTCAAAGTGCGCCGCGTGCTGCTCGACCGAGCCACCACGCGATAGCCGTGCGCTCTCCCGGAAGACCTCGCAGACCTCTTCGAGGATGTCGTGAGGGAATGGCTCGCTCATGACGCGCTCCCGAGCTGGAGACGTCCGGCGACCAGGTCGAGCGCTTCCAGGGCCATGCGCGTCGAGACGTGCTGGTAGGTCTGACGGTCGACGACGATGGAGTGGCCCAAGATCTCCTCGATCACGCGAGGGTCGACGCCAGCCTCCAGCAGCAGCGTCGCGGTGGTGTGCCGGATCTCGTGAACGGTGTAGGGCCGTCCGGCGGGGTGCTCGATGCCAGCCAAGGTCTGCAGCTCGGTCCAGCGCTCACGGTCGCGGGTGGCCAGGGCCGGGATGACGACGTCTCCGCCGTGCCGCTGGTCATGGTCCGTCCAAAGCAGACCCCATTCGTTCGGCTCCCAGCTCGCCCGGTAGTCCAGCAGGGCAGCTTCAAGCCACTTCACCATCGGCACGACCCGGTAGCCACGAACCGTCTTGGGCCGTACGAGGTGGGCCGAGCCACGGAGCTGGCGCACCTCGTAGCCGTCAGGGACGCGGAAGCCCTTGCTGTGGTCCTTGGGCTCGACGTACGGGAGGCTCTGCAGCTGCCAGCTCACCTCGATGAGGTGCCGGTCGAAATCGACCGCCTGCCAAGTGAGCCCGAGCGACTCACCCTGACGCAGGCCCTGCAGGAACGCTGCGACCCAGCGCGGGCCGTCCTCGCGTGTGGAGACGATCGCGAGGAGCTGCAGCGCGTCGGCGAGCGGGATAGCCTGCCTGTCGTTCGTCGCTCGGCGCGGGGGCGGTGTCAGCAGTACGCGCTGGGGCACGTTGTGGCCCTCCAGGATCGCCGCCTTGAGCATCACCCGCAGCGTGGCGTGCGCCGCGACAGCCGTGCTCGTGCTGCGACCGGCCGAGACGATGGCGTCGCGCACCTTGCGCACGTCCTGGGGCGTCATCTCGGCGAGCCTGCGGTGCCCGATCGTCGGCACGATCCATCGCTTCACCGAGGCCGCCTGGGTCGAGTAGGTCTTGGGACGCACTCGCGTCGCGTGCTGCGCCAGCCAGACCTGCGACCAGCCCGCGACCGTCGTCCGTGCGCTGAGCGCTCCGGTGCCGCTCAGGATCTCGCGCCTGCGATTCTTGAGCGCGTCCCAGCACGCCGTCTCGGTCCGGCCGGTCACGACGATGCGTCGCCGCGTGCCCTGGGCCGTGAAGCCGTGGGTCAGCCGCCCGATCCAGAGGCCGTCCTTGCGCTGGGTGACGCTGCCTGCGCCGTAGCCCTTCGTTGACTTGCTCATGACTGCCTGTCTCCGTTCGACGTATGCCACTCCGTATGCCCGTTACCTGCCTAGGCAGTGCATGTGCTCTGCCGGTGCAGGGGTCGGGTTCCGTTGTGGCTGTGGTGGATTCACCTTGTACGCCGGGGACGATTTTACTCGCGGGTCCAACTTGTAAACAGGTGGTTGGGGGTTCGAGTCCCCCCGCCAGCTCGAAAAGTCTTGGTACATAATGGGATTGGCGCGGCAGCCGCTCCTGTTTGCCACCTGTTCTCCGCATAACAGGTGGAGGAGGCCCTAAACGGCGGTTGACCTGCGCAAACGTCCCGTTCGGGACGACGCGACGTGGTCGTTCTGCCCACTTATAGCCTCCGGGGCCGGGACCCTAATCGCACACGCATCGCACGAAAACAGTGGGCCCGACGTCTACTCCGGCGGAAGTCCGAGCTCATCGCTGGCGAGGGCCTGCAGCTGTCTGGCCGGTCGCGGCCCAGGCGATGGGCCTGAGGTGATACCGGCGACAGAGCATCGTTGACCCCGGTGCTCCGTGGCGGAGCGCCACCCGACGACACTCCCTTTGTTCGTGTTCCTGCGGGCCCGGGCCGGCCTTCATCGCGTTGATCGACGTGAGGGTGGCGACCTTTGGCCTGCCCATATGTTCATTCCGCGAGGACGGGGCGCCGCTGAACCGGGACAGGCGTGGACAGGAGGAGCCGTGGCTAATCGCACAGGGATCGCACGGGGCGGTCACGGGCCTCGACTCGGTCCGGCGTTTGTGCTCACGTGGCTGGTGACGGACGTTGAGCTGTGGGCCGTCGCCACTTGCCCTCAGCGCCTCCTGGCGCACACGACGCCGGTGCGTCGCGGGCGCCGCTCGGAAAGCTGGCGGCGCTCAGGAACTCCCATCGAGCATGTTCGAATGAATGGTCGAGCTGGGCTTGTCAGCGTCGATGCGTGCCACGGATCCAGGGCGATCAGACCACGAAGGAGCCCTTTGGTGACACGACTCCTGAGCGGCCCGACGAGTCTGCTGACTCAGACCCGCTCGGCGAGCTGCTCGTTGACCGGCCCTTCGAGCTCCAGAGGCGTGCGGCAATCGTTGGTGCAATAGACCTGCGGATCATCATCAACCCACTGAACTATCCCTCCTCCGTTCACGCCGCGAGCGAACGATGCGAAGACGACCCCAGCGCACCCGTCTGTCGGACAAGGAATCTTGATCTCAGGCATGCCGGGACTCTAGCCGCCCAATTGGTCTGTGGCGTCGCGAATCTGCGACATCTGGTGGCAGCGGGCGCGACACGTGCATGTCAACCCGGGCGGCGGGCATTGAGGACCATTCGGTCGAGGCCGCTATCGTGCAACCGCTGATCAGTGCTGCCGCGAAGCGGTGCTGCCGCGAAGCGGTGCTGTCCGCCCGCGGCGGTCGCGACGTGCCGGCCCGGCAATCGGCCTCAAGAAGGGGTAACGGATGGGACGCGATCCCGCGCCTGGCAAAGCGTCACCAGCATCAGCAGGCGTCGCGGGTGGGGCGGTGCTGACTGTCCTGGGTCTCCGTACCCAGTGGACCACGATTCGCGCCAGAAGCCACGCTGCAGCGGTGTCATCGTCGGACCACCCAGCGGGAGATCGCCGCGCCGCGGATCTGGCGAGATTGGCCACCAACCTTTGCCGGGCAACCCGAAAGCAGGCGTGTCCGCCATCTCACTGCTGCCAGCCTTCGCGGGGTGGGCCGCTTCTTGCCCATCAGCCTCGGCCACGTCTGGTCAGCAGTAACCGCCTCCTGGTACCTGCTGTTCGTTCTGCTCGTATCTCGAGGTCGCACGTTTGTTGCACGCCCGGCCGCCCGGAAGGCGCTCGGCCTCATCAGCGGACTCGGCCGGTCGCGGTCGGCACGTGCGTCAGCCTCGGACTGTGCCCGTCTCGCTGAGGCGCATCCGTTTCCCAAGGCACTGGAGCAGGCGGGCGTGCCGCAGACGCCGTATGACGCGCAATGCTGAGTGCCTGCGCGTTCACCGGGTCGGGTGCGGGGTCGTGGTCGTGAGCGTCCGACTCAGCCGATGAGCGGTCGGAGCGAGTCAGCCCACTGGCTGGACCGACACGTTCCAGCGCGACCAATCGTCAGCAGGCCAAGGAGCCACGACGAGTTCATCCCCCAGGTCTGCGATGCCCACCGAGCCGCCCGCGAACTGGAGGACGACTCCTACCGTCATCCCTGGCGGAGACTGATCAAGCCGGGTCACCGCTTCGATGGGCTCACCCAAGCGCTCGATCAGTGGCGTCGGGCCCGAAGACTCTACGAGCATCCGCCCGTAGTCGCCCATGGCGCAGGGCACATCAACATCGTCCGGTGTGATCACCAACCCGTTGAGTGTGTGCAGCCGCAGGGCGCCCACGCCGTCAAGGCGTAGCCACACGTGGACAGGCCCGGCGGAGCGACGTCCCTCAAACTCATGCCACGAACTGCTCACACCGGCGAGGGTGTGTCCGATCATCGCCTCTGCATCGATGGCCACGGGAAGATGGTGCCAGACGAGGCATCCGCACATAGCCGCTGGTGGCGCGAACCGTCGTGGCGATGCGCGGCCGGCGGGTTTAGGTCATACCGGTCACTCGAACCCATTGCGCCAGCCGGGCCTCGACACTCGGTGGGAGCGCTCCGTGCTCCAACCACACCGACCGAAGCGCCTCCGTGAACGTGGGCTCTTGGCGGGCGAGACGTTCCACCTCCTCGATCACAGCGGCACCATGTTCGTGCAGCAGGTCTTCCAACGGTCCCGAGCCCACGAGCACCGGAGCATCCGCGTCGGCAGCGGACTGCAGAAGCTCAGTAATGACCGCGATTGCTTCCGCTCCACCTCTGGCGATCACATCGTTGACGTGGTCGGACGCATGTTGCGCGGCCCTGGCGTCAGCGGACCGACCTTGCTCCAGGTCCGCCCGTTGCTGGCGCGTCCCGGTGCTGAGACGGCGGGACAGCCACCAGTCTTCCGGTCGCCAGTCATCGCCCGCGGGCGAATCACTCATGGTTGGAGTATCGCTGATCGGGGTGACGATCATCGGCGCGAGACGTCCGCATCTGGTAGCCGCGATCCGCTGGGTCCTGCCGATGAGCGCTGGCTGCCTCGGCCTGCAAAGGATCGGTCACACTGGCCCGATGGAGTCCGAGTCCCCAAAGTCCGTCTGGGCCGATCAACTGCCTGGCGGCCCGCCGCTGCTCGACGAGCTGGCTCGCCTCGTCGACTCCGACGATGCCCGCGACGAGGCGGAGAACTCGTACTACGAGGGACGCCAACGACCCTCAGTTCGTGAGCACCGAGACCGCGCAGAGACGGTTCAAGAGCCAACTCCGCCGGAGACTGCGGCACCGCGACTCCAACGCGCGGCGGCGGTCATCGGGGTAGGCGAGTCTTCCTGTCATGCCGCGCAAGGGGCGCTGGTTTGAGGCGGCCGGCTCAGGGCGAACCAACACGCTGCGGGCGCCGAGCCACTCGGTAGCCAGCAGCGAAGCCCAGAAGCAGAAGACCGACAGCGCCGACTAGGACCGCGAGCTCACGGCGCCCCGTCATGAGCACGAGGCTTGCCGCGGCTTCATCTGGCAACGGCGCGTAAGCGAACCAACCGAACTGCGTCTCATCGGCCCACAGCACCACCGCGGTGACGAGCAAGACGATCGCGACAAGGATGCATGCGGCCATGCGGGTCCGAAGGGACATGGGAGCACGCTACCGACTTCGTCCCCGCTCCCGGCCTTGGCCACCCGAAGCCACCACGGCGACGATGCCGCCCTGCGAGCGGGCCGGGTGGCGGGGTCGTCACGCTTAACCTGCGCCGATGGATGACCACGCTGGACCTGTTCGAGCCGAAGGGGCAGGCGAGACGTCCGCTCATCGCTCTGAGGACGGCTAAGCGTTATGGCCGGTTCCGGCGGAGCCGGGCGAGCAACGTGGCCAATGTCCGTTCCGGGGTAGTCCGCGGGTGCGCGGCCGTGTCCGTTGTGGGCGTGGGGGCCGGGTAGCGGGTGAGTCCGCCGGTGAATGCGATCAGGTCGGCCGTGCGTCGATCCAGCAGTCTGGACTCGTACGCTCGTCGGAGGTCTGCGTCCAGTGCCGCGGCGACCGCTGGTGCGGGCCGCCCGATGATCACGGCGCGATGAGCCCATCCGCGCACTGCGCTGATGCCTTCACGGGATAGGGCGGCATCCTCGTCCAGGACGATGCGCAGGCCAGCCAACAGCTCGGCCCATCCACCACGGGATCGGGCCACGATCCAGGCGGCTCTTCGCGTCCATGGTTGGGCGCTGTCCCAGTACGGCTGGAGCTCGTCTTGTATGGGCTGTCCCTGGCTAGCTTCGACGCGGAGCGCCGGCGGCCGGCCGAACCGGGCGACCATCCGGGCGGCGGTCGCGGCGACCCGTGGGGACTCGTCCGACAAAGCAGTTAACAGACGGTAAGTGGTCTCCGCTGCGTCAGTCCGAGCTGCTACCGCTGCGGCGGCCGCCGCCCGCACCCGCGGACGCCGGTCGTCCATGAGCCCGGCCAGGGAGGGCACGTCGGTCGTGTCGCCGTGCAGGGACAGGCCCTCGAGCGCGCTGCTGAGCGCGCTGGTCGACGCCGACGGGTCGGCGAGGATGTCCCGGTAGAGGCCGGGCAGGTCTATGCCGTACCGGGGCGCCCGGTAACGGGCTATCTCCCGGACCCGTCCGGCCGGATCCAACAGCAGCTCCCGGAGCCGGTCCCCGCTCAAGGTCTCGTCGGTCAGACGGGAAAGGGCCGCGACCCGCAGCTCGACCGAGCGCGAATCCAGCAAGCGAACCGCGTCGACGCTTGGGTTCTGCGATATCAACTCCCCAGCGGCCCAACGCCGTAGGGCGATGTCTGGGTCGCCCTCCGCAGCCGCATTCAGGTCGGATGCGGTGGCCAACCCTGCGCGCGTTGTGGCGCGCCACGCCCAGCGCCGGACAGCCCGGTCGTCACTCTCACGCAGGACTCGCAGGTTGCCCTCGGCTGCTGCCAGGACCGTGATCTCGACACAAGCGATGGCTGCCGGTGCCTCTCGTCGCTGCTCAGCGGCCAGGAGCACTCCCAGCGCGGCCTCCAGATGCTCGACCCGGGTCATCGCCCGCAGGTACCCGAGGGCAAGGGAGCGGATCGGTTCAACATGGTCAAGGGCACGCAACGCGACAGCGCGCGTGGTCACCAGTGGCTCCGGGTGAGAACGCCTGAGAAGCTCGGTGAGAGCGCGTTGACGAGCGAAGCCGTCGCGCATCATGCTGGCCAGCGCCGCGGCACCCTCTCCCTCGGAGGGATCCAACGGCCCTCCGGTGACCAAGCGCCAACTGCGGCTGGCCACCTCGAGATTCGTCCACCGCACGGCCGGCAGGTCACGCAGCACGGACTCAAGTTCTCCGGACCGCGACTCCCGGGCCAGCGCAAGGAGGAACTCGGCGAGCGCGACACCGCGCAAACTAGAGATAGGAACCGCCTCCAAGGGCGGGTCAGGGGATGCCGAAACCATCACGCCAGCCATGATGCTCAACCAAACGACGTCTGGCATCCGAGATTCCGACCCCTTGCGGTTCCGGGGCCCAAGGCCAGACTCCGACGTCCGGACATCCGCGCTGAGGACGGCTACGCTCGTCCGACATCTTTGCCGCTGCGCGGACAATCAGGGCCGCCCTTCCGTTCCCTCACCAGGAGACTCTGTGCTAATCCGTTGCGGCCGGGAGCGATCACGGCCGCGCATGAGCGACTTCATCGGAGGCGCCTGCGCGAGAGCGAAGCCAAAGACCACAGCCATAACGATCAGGCCGACCAGGCGCGAGTGATCAGCGGTATCCCACAGGTAGGTGAGGGTAATGAGGATGCCTAGACCTGCAGAGAACATGCCGCGGAGACCGACGGCCCAGTCGTCCTCCCGCCGTGTTCGCGACAACAGCAGGGCCTCCTTCCTTCAGGCTCAAACGCCAACCGTGCAGAGAGCACCATACGCCCGCGCCGATAGGGACCCGCGAGCATCCGCATCTGCCCCCGTGAGGTCGTTCCTTCCATCAGCAAGAGTGGTCTGGCTTCGAGCCTGGATGGACCATCCCTGAAGCTGTGTCGTGCCCAAGCGCCCACACGAATGCCGCGCCGGTTAGGTTGCGGTCATGGCGAACTGGGGAGGGTCGGCCAGGCGAGCTGACAAGTACGAGGAGCTCATGGGGCGCCGGGCGGCGCTCGAGAGCGCGGTCCGAGCTCGGCTCATGCGCCACAGTCAGGACGTGAGGACGCAGCTGCCGTTGGCCGGCGGGGCGAAGCACGCGGCGCGAGCCAGCAGCGACGGGATCCGCCTGTCCGCGGACGGGTCGCTGTCCGCGACCCTGACGTTCCAGGACATCCATGCCGTCGAGACCACCGTGACACTGCGTGCCAACCCGGGTGGCGGGGTCGAGGAGTTCGATGGTCGGGGGCGCCAGTCCGAGGCGTCGACGCGCTCGGCAGGTGCTCATGTGCTTGACGAGAGCGACGAGCGGCTTGGTGTGGTGACCGCGCTGGCGCGGGAGCACCTGCCCAGCGACGCTGCGGAGGAGTTTCTTGCGCTGCTTCGTCCGGCGCTGCGGCTGGTCCACGCCGGTGAGGACGACCCGGTGATTGCCCAGCTCGGTGGGTTGCCCACCGTGGCAGTCAACTCCTGGCCGGTGTGGGACGGTCACGGCCCCCTCGCCCACGTGCTCAGCTTCGACTGCGCGCCGGTCGCCGCGCTGTTACCCGAGCTGGGCCTGCCCACGGACGGGCGGATGGCCTTCTTCTATTACGACGCTCCGTTCGATGACGCCGATGGCACCGTCGGGTCGTGGGACCCGGCGACTCGCCCGGGCTTCCACGTGCGGCACCTGCATCCCGAGCTGAGCACCCGAGCCAACATCACCGATGCGGCCACCCCGGCGCCGCCGGGTGTGCCGGTCTACCCGGCGGTGCCACTCACCGCGGTACGCACGATGACCTGGCCCTCCTTCGAGACACCGATGATCGAGGCGGCGTGGCATCGATGCGGTCTCATCGGCCCACGCCCCGGCGTGCCCGCAGACCAGGTCAAGGCGCTCTACGACGCACTCTGGAAGCTCCCGGGCAGCGGCTACGACACCCACCAGATCGGCGGACACCCATGCCCGCAGCAAGGACCGGTCGAACTCGAGGTCGAACAGCTCCGTCACGGGCTCGAAGGCCTGCCCTTCGCCTGGGGAGACCCCGCGATGGAGTCGGCCGCCGCCGGATGGCAGCTCCTGCTCCAGGTCGCGTCGGACGACACGGCCGCCATGATGTGGGGTGACGTCGGCCAGCTCTACTACCTCGTCCGCGATGCCCAGCGACCCGAGGAGGCCCTCTTCACCTGGCAATGCGGCTGAGCCCGGAAGACGCATAGCCAAGCAAGCACGCTCAAGCCGCGCGGAGGACGTTCGTCCGACGATGCCGCTGCTGCCGCGTCGTGAGCGTGATCATCGCCGTGGGGCCACGCAGCCTGGCATGACGTTGGCGCCGCGCACCAGGCAACGACTAGATCGACAACTGAGTCCACTCGTGATCGCTGATGAAGGCTCGGTCGCCATCCGTCCACTGCGACAGGGCGTCCGCGATCGATACCAGGCTCACGCCTTCGGCTTGGAAGTGCTTCTCCGGAGAGCCGTCACGGTATTCGAGCACGAAGAGCCCATCGTGATTTAGTGCCTGGGCGTACAGATCCGGCGGGCCACTACTCACGATGAGGAAGTCCCCAGGGTTTCGGAGCGTGGAGTAGACGAGCGCGAGCCAACTCGCAGGCTCGGCCACGGTGCCGTTCGGGTTTCGGATCGTCAGGTCATCTGGCCCGATCGGCTCGTCGTCTCCCGACGCAGCGCCCACAAATGGCTCCATGCCTCACTGTCTCACGCGCCGATCGAACGTCCGCTTCTGCCGCAAAGGGCGCTGGTTTGAGGGCGCACAATGCTCAAGGCGAACCAACACGCTGCGGGCGCCGAGCCACTCCGTAGCCAACAGCGAAGCCCAGAAGCAGAAGACCGACAGCGCCGACTAGGACCGCGAGCTCACGGCGCCCCGTCATGAGCACGAGGCTTGCCGCGGCTTCATCTGGTAACGGCGCGTAAGCGAACCAACCGAACTGTGTCTCATCGGCCCACAGCACCACCGCGGTGACGAGTAAGACGATCGCGACAAGGATGCGTGCGGCCATGCGGGTCCGAAGGGACATGGGAGCACGCTACCGACTTCGTCCCCGCTCCCGGCCTTGGCCACCCGAAGCGACCACGACGACTATGCGCCCTGCGAGCGGGCCGGGTGGCGGGGTCGTCACGCTTAACCTGCACCGATGGATCACCACGGAGCACCTGTTCGAGCCGAAAAGGCAGGCTAGACGTCCGCTCTTGGCGCAGTCAGTGATCTCCGAACCGCTGTTGCGCGGCTTGCCGCGTGGTGTCGAGCGCTGCACCGATGACGGCCCAGGAGTCGCCCGCCTGCCGCGCCGCACGAACCGCGTCGTGCAGTTCCTGCTCGGCGGCCGCCAGATGACGCCTGGCCGCCAGGATGCGGCGGAAGGACGCGGCGTCCCGCGCCGGGTGGGTTGATGGGTCGATGTGGTCCAGGCCGGTGCGGTCGTGGTTGGTCTTCAGGTTTGCCATGTCGTTCACCTCATCTCAGGTAGTCGAAGAACTTCGGTCGGAGCCGATCTGCATGGATGATGCGCGTGGGATCACCAGCCGGAACCGCGACCAGCTCCAGCATCCGGCCGTGTTGGTCGGGACCGATCACCAGGAGGCGGTCCTCGCCGCCGTATTCGTATTCCACGAGCCGGATGGCGTTCGTCCAGGCGTGCTCGATGTTAGCCGCGTCGATCCGTGTTTCCGGGCCGACCGCGCAACCTCCATGGCGTCAAGATTATCTTGACGCCACGCAGGTGTCAACGTGAGCTTGACGCGCGCTCATCATCAGACCGAGCAGCCGATGAGCGGTCGCGTCACTTCGGCTCGCCCAGATTGACGCAATCTTTGTATCGGGGCTGCCGCGTGGCGGGAACGGTTCCTAGGCAGCGCGGACCTTCCTGGGCATCAGAACCAGCCGTACCCCGGTCACCAGCAGCCACACGAGCCAGGCGGCGTAGCCGAGCAGCCCCACGAACAGGATCGGCGAGCCGTCAGCGATCGCGAGGTTGGCCACCCCGGCGGCGATCAGCAGGCCTCCCCCGGCCACGCCGAGCACACGCTGCCACGGCGCCGCCAGCCGACTCGCCTGCGTCGCCAGCGCAGCGCCGATGAAGGTGGTGCCGAGCGCCGACAGCGCCAGAGCGAATGCTCCTGCATGCAGCTGCCAGGCGAGCTGGAACAGCGGGCTCGGCTCGGCGAGCTCGCCGGCGGACAATACGACTCCGTTCCACAGAACGGCGTAGAGCGCGAAGACCGCCGCGGTAGTCGCGCCCGCGGCCACCGCGAGGCGCGACCAGTCGGCGCCCGCACCCCCGCGACGCCCGACCAGCCCGTGGAGACCGCTCAGGAACACGAGCAGCAGCGGCAGGTTCAGCGCCTCTGAGCCGACCGCGATCGCGACCACATCCCGGTTCTGCTGGTGCCAGGCGAGCACGTCCTTGATCGGGTCCCCGTAGCCGGGCGCTCCGGCCCAACCAAACATCACGTTCTGGATGACCAACGACGCTACCAACGCGATCGCCGCCGCGCCCACGACCCGCTCCCCGAACGCAGGGGTCGGGATCGGCCACCTCGTGGCCACTGCCGCGCTCGCAGGCACATGCTGGGACTCCACAGCTTTGTCGCTTTTGTGCGGCGATCTCATCTCTTACTCCCTTCGGGCCGTCAGCGGAACCTTGTTCACGGCCACAGCATGCGCTTGTGTAGCCGCGATCAACATCGGGGATCACCCCGATCCACGCCCTGGCCTACCCTGGCGCTGCTGTGGCGCTACTAAAGGCTGACTCGGAAACGCACTCATCTGCCGCTCTGCGGGCGAACGCCTGACTATCCCGCTGTCATGGTGGTCTCGGGATCTCGCCCAGGGGAGGTCCGAGCGGTCCGAATGTTGTTGGTGGGCGATGCCCAGCGCACAGGGGTGGGCCGTTTACCAAACGAACGGGCCTAGCGACATGGACGGCGTCTAGGACCGCGGCTGCCTACTCCAGGCGACCTGACAGGTCAGGTGGGTCGGGGTCGCGAGGGGCCAGACCGAAGGATCCCAGGGAGACCTTAGAGCGGGACGGCGCAAGGTCGTTGGGGCAGGAGTGGACAGGTGTGGGCACGGCTAATCGCACAGGGATCGCACACGGCGGGGAACGGTGTCGAACGGGTCCGGCGTTTGTGCAGGTCAGGTGGTGTTTTGGTGGTGCATTCGGTCGAAGGTTTGTAAACAGGTGGTTAGGGGTTCGAGTCCCCTCGCCAGCTCCGAATTTGGGTGGTACGCAAAGAAATTGGGCTGCTCGACGCACCTGTTCTCTCCTCTTTTCTCGAAGACAGGCGGCGAAGGGCCGAAAGGGGTCCTGACCTGCACAGACGTCCCTCAGCGTGTGGTGGACCTGGCCCGGCTTTCCTACCAGCGCCGACCCGCTCACGCGCCCGGGGCGGCAGCGCGTCGTCGACTTGTGCGGCCCCCGGCCGGGACCCCGTCGCGTGCCATAACTCTCAGGGCGCCCTCAGGACGTCCGATGTAGCCTGCCTCAGGCACCGACGGCTGTGCCGGTGGCGACACACAGGTCCGGGCAACCCCTGCCGGTTGATCCGCGTGACTTCGGAAGGGCAGCCATGATCGAGGCACATGGGCTGAGCAAGCACTATGGCGACAAGCTGGCGGTTGACGACCTCAGCTTCATAGTGAAGCCGGGGACTGTGACGGGCTTCTTGGGCCCCAACGGCGCCGGGAAGTCAACCACGATGCGGATGATCGTGGGCCTGGACCGGCCCACCGCCGGCTCGGTGACGGTCAACGGCAAACGTTACGCCGACCTCCGCGACCCATTGAGCGAGGTCGGAGCCCTGCTCGAGGCGCGGTCGATCCACCCGGGACGATCCGCGTTCAACCATCTGCTTGCGCTCGCACAGACGTGTGGCATCGGACGGCGTCGGGTGGAGGAGGTGATCGAGCTGGTCGGACTCACGGGCGTCGCGCGCAAGCGAGCGGGTGGCTTCTCCCTCGGCATGGGCCAGCGGCTGGGGATCGCCTCCGCGCTTCTAGGCGACCCGCGCACCCTGATCCTGGACGAGCCAGTCAACGGCTTGGATCCCGAGGGGATCCGCTGGATCCGCAACCTTCTCAAGGGCTTGGCCGACGAGGGCCGCACGGTTTTCGTCTCGTCCCACCTGATGAGCGAGATGGCCCAGATGGCCGAGCATGTCATCGTCATCGGGCGCGGTCGACTCATCGCGGACACCTCCGTCGACGAGATCATCGCCAGTGCCTCCGGGAACATGGTGCGGGTGCGGACCACGGATGTCCGGGCGCTGCAGGCGCTCCTCGCGCGACGCGGGGTTACGGCCACACTGGACAATGGCGGCGCGCTGCACGTCACCGGGATGACGACCGACGAGATCGGCATGCTGGCCGGCAACAGCGGCATCACGCTTCTCGAGCTCACAGCACAGCAAGTCTCCTTGGAGGAGGCCTTCATGGACCTGACCCGAGATGCGGTCGAGTACCACGGCAGCGGCCCCGGCGCACCGACGGTGCACGAGACGATGGAGGCGGCTCGATGAGTACCAAGACACAGGAGGTCCAACCCGCTTCTCGGCGGCCCGAATCTGGCGGGCAGCAGGTGACCCAGGGTCGCGTCATCCTGTCCGAGTGGACGAAGTTGCGCTCGCTGCGCTCGACCGTGGCATCGCAGCTTGCCGCGGTCGGCTTCATCGTGGGCCTGGCCGTGCTCGTCCCGCTCGTCGTCGTGTCGCACTGGCCGCCCCCCGAGCCCGGCGCCGCTGCCGCGTTCGACCCGACGAGCCGCGCCCTGAGCGGAATCTTCCTCGCGCAGCTGGCAATCGGCGCGTTGGGGGTCCTCTTCGTCACGGGGGAGTACGCCAGCGGTATGGTCCGGGCCACTTTCGCGGCCGTCCCCAAGAGGCTGCCGGTCCTGTGGGCCAAGACGTTCGTCTTCGGAGCCGTGACCTTCGTGCTCACCGTCCCGGCATGTCTGGTCGCCTTCCTGATCGGGCAGTACATCCTCTCGGGGAAGCAGCTGCAGGCCAGTCTGGGACAGCCCGACGTCCTGCGCGCCGTCATCGGCGCCGCGCTCTACCTCACGGTGGTTGGCCTCCTAGGGCTTGGGCTGGGAGCGCTGCTGCGCAACACTGCCGGCGGAATCTCGGCCTTGTTCGGCATACTGCTCGTGGTTCCCGTCATCGTGCGTTTCCTGCCGACATCGTGGTCCGACCCGATCAACAAGTACCTCCCGAGCACCGCCGGGCAAGGCATCACGCACGTCCACGTCGATCCCACCCTGCTCGCCCCATGGACCGGGTTCGCGATCTTCGTCGGCTATGCGGTGATCGTCCTAGCGGTCGCGGGGATCATGCTGCGGCGACGCGACGCCTGACGGAGAACGCGTCCGCCCCGTTGTTCCGCGCAGTTGACTCGCCGGCGGGCCTGGCGAACTCCGCGAAAATGCCGACCGTATCCGGAGCGGCGCCCTATGCTCCGCATCGTCACCCTGACGTGGGGGACGTCTTGGAGCACCTCGGACCACCGGGCCGCCATACCGTGCCTTGGGCGACGCGAACAAGAACCAGACCGCCGCGCTCGTTCCCGACCGGATGGCGCAATACCCACACTTCGCGTGGAGCATTGGCAGCGGCCACGTCGAGGGCGAGGCGCTGCTGCTCTAACTACTCCCGCACGCACGACCGGAGCGAGTCACCACGATCAAGGTCAATCCGAATGGTGAGGTCCTGTCGTTCGGCGGGCACGACGCCGGCCCCGAGTTCGCGTACGAAGATGAGGACAAGCGTGAGGCCCTTGACGACCTCATCAAGGACGCTGTTGCCCTGACCACCGGCCCCACACGCATAACGCGCCACATGGTCGAAGGCGTCGAAGTCAGCTCAAGCCTGGTGATGGACCCTGACGGCCCGAACCGGCGCTCCCGTGGGGTGAGCTTCTCGAACTCCATCACCTACGTGAGGGCACGCCTGAAAGGCAGACGAACCACCCGAGAGGTCATCGACTTTCGCTACATCGAGGGGAAATGAGCCGGGCAAACGAGCGCTTATGCATCGTCGTGCAGCGTCCTGCGGTGATGGGCAGGGGACAGGGACCTGACCTGACCTGCATGAACGCGGGTCAGGGCGATCCTGTGTCTGGGGCTTGGTGGGCCGTTCGTGTCCGGAGAGCGGCCGTCAAGGAGTACTTCATTTGCATGAGGATCTGCTCATCCGTTGGTGGGATCCTCGGGAAGAGGTGGGGGGTATCCGCGCAAGAAGGTGATCGCGATGCGAGTTTCGCGCTGCCACTGTCCCTCCGCAGAGAGGCCCGACCTGGGCCCTCCGATGGTCACCACCGGGCGACACCGATGGCGCGCCCGGGTCGGTGGCGGAGCGGTGCTCACTTTCCTCGCTTTGGTGCTCCAATTGGCGCTGGCGGTGAGCACACCCGCGCTCGCCGCAACGCCCTTGAACATCTTCGTGGGTTACATGGACACCCACTCGGTCGCCTCGAGCACCAAGCAGCCAAACCCGTGGCCCTACACCGACCCGACGAGCTACGTCGGGTCGCCGTGCCCCGCCTATCCCAACAGCACGACGTGCTGGGACGCGGCCGCGCTGCGCCTGGACAACCCGGGCAGCGTGGACGTGACAGGGGTGCACGTGGTGGTGACCATCGGGTCGAGCACCTACAACCTGTGGGGAGCGAGTCTGACCGTCAGAGCCCACGGGACGCTGGTACTGACCGAGACCGGAGCGCAGAACTCGACCAACTTCGACGGCTCGGACTTCTCGCCGAACTCGTACAACGGTGGCAACACCGCCTCGTGCGTCAACTCCGGCGCCATCCCGGACGTCAAGGTCACCATCGGGGGCTCCACGACCAGCTTCCTCGACTCCGGTCAGGTGCTCAATGGTGGCGGGGTCGACAGCGGGCACTGCGTCAACGGCAGCTTTGTCACCGGCCGGATCGACGAGTCGCATCCCTGGGCGCAGATCGGCTCCGCCGCGGCGACGGCCCCGTCGGCGCCGCAGGGCCTGTCCGCGGTCGCGGCTGACGCGTCGGTGAGCCTCGCGTGGGGTGCCCCGACCTCTGACGGAGGCTCGGCCATCACCGGTTACAACGTGTACCGGGGCACGAGCGCGGGCGGCGAGGGGATGACGCCGATCGCAACCAACGTCGCGACGACCAGCTACACGGACGCCGGGCGCACGAATGGCACGACCTACTTCTACGTCGTCTCGGCCGTGAATGCGGCGGGCGTGTCGCAGCAGTCGAGCGAGGCGTCGGCGACGCCACAGTCCACGCAGCCGACCGCTCCCGCTGCACCGAGCGGCCTGACGGCTGTGGGCGGGAACGCGTCCGTGGCGTTGACGTGGACGGCGCCACCCTCCAACGGCGGGTCGCCGATCATCGGGTACTCGGTCTACCGCGGCGTGACGCCCGGCGGGGAGAGCCCGACCCCGATCGCAACCAACGTCACCGGGAGCACCTTCACCGACACCGGCGAGGTGAACGGAAACGCGTACTACTACAAGGTCGCCGCAACGAACGCGGTCGGTACATCACCGCAGTCGAACGAGGCGTCGGCCACGCCGCACCCTACCGTGTCATCGGCACCGGTCGGACTCGTTGCCTCGGCCGGGGACGGGTCGGTGGCGCTGTCGTGGCAGATGCCGACCTCTGACGGCGGGTCCGGGATCACGGGATACAACGTGTACCGCGGAACGAGCGCGGGTGCTGAGGGCGCCACCCCGGTGGCCTCGAACGTGTCCGTCGCGAGCTACACGGACACCTCGGTCACGAACGGGACGGCGTACTTCTACACGGTCGCGGCGGTCAACGCGGTCGGCACCTCGGTACCTTCGAATGAGGCCTCGGCGACACCCCACACTGCGCTGACGGCGCCGTCGGCGCCGTTGTCTCTTGGGGCGGTGGCGGGGAACACGACGGTCACGTTGTCGTGGAGTGTGCCGTCGTCGAATGGGGGTTCGGCGATCACGGGCTACAACGTGTACCGGGGTACGGGCGCGGGTGCTGAGGGTGTGACTCCGATCGCCAGCGGCGTGTCGGCGACGAGCTTCACCGACACGGTGTTGACCAACGGGACGGCGTACTTCTACACGGTGGCGGCGGTGAATGCCGTTGGCGTGTCGCCGCCGTCGAACGAAGCGTCGGCGACGCCGCACGCGACGGCACCGTCGGCGCCGCAGTCGGTGGTGGCCGTCGGTGGCGATGGCAGCGTCACCCTGTCGTGGTCGGCTCCGGCCTCCAGCGGTGGGTCTACGGTGACGGGTTACAACGTGTACCGGGGTACGAGCGCGGGTGCTGAGGGTGCGACTCCGATCGCCAGCGGCGTGTCGGCGACGAGCTTCACCGA
>NZ_BAAGRF010000032.1:0-38287 GCF_054783095.1 Intrasporangium mesophilum
GAGTGAAGAGTCACGCCCGGGATCGTCGAACACAGCCCACCACCAACCAGGCCGCGACGCCATCCTCACAGTCGAGTGAGCGCGCCGTCACAGGAGCACCACCCGGTCCCACGCGTCACGTGATGCGTGGGACCGAGCGCTCACCCGACCACAGAGGGGCGGGCAGGTTTCCGGCTCCGGGAGGGGGTGCGGCATACGGGAGGTTGGCCCCGGTTGGGGCCGGTTTGGCCTCTCGCTGTTGCGGCGCGCCACGCCCGGAGGGTGCCCAGGCCCTTGACGTCGCGCCGCGCAGGGTCCATATTCGTCGCGTTCCTTCGCGGGACTCCCGGTCCGGGAGGCGTAGAGGTCGTTCGAACTCCGCTTCTTGACCCGGCTGGACACACCTGCCCTTTGGGGGTAGGCTAGGCCTTTGCGCTGCCCCATGCCCACCCCTTCGCGATCTCAGTCAGGCATCTGCCCTTGCCACCCGGCATTCGGTCTGACCCTTGGGACCTGCGAGCGGAGCCATGCGGCAACGCGGATCTGAAGATTCGAAAGGCCCGTGGAAGGACCCTCCTTGGCTGCCGCGCGTACTGCGACCAACATGTCCACCGCACAGACCCCTTCGGGGCGTCTGTCCTTCGCGAAGATTCGCGAACCACTCGAGGTCCCCGACCTCCTGGCCCTTCAGACGGAGAGTTTCGACTGGCTGCTCGGTAACGAGCGCTGGCAGGCTCGCGTCGCTGCGGCCAAGGCCGAGGGTCGTACCGACGTCCCCGACCGATCCGGGCTGGAGGAGATCTTCGAGGAGATCTCCCCGATCGAGGACTTCAGCGGCTCGATGTCGCTGTCGTTCCGTGACCACCGTTTCGAGGAGACCCGCAAGACGATCGAGTCGTGCAAGGAGCGCGACCAGACGTACGACGCGCCGCTCTTCGTGACGGCCGAGTTCATGAACACCGTCACTGGCGAGATCAAGAGCCAGACGGTCTTCATGGGCGACTTCCCGCTCATGACCGAGCGCGGCACCTTCATCATCAATGGCACCGAGCGGGTCGTCGTCTCGCAGCTCGTCCGCAGCCCGGGCGTGTACTTCGAGCGCACCCCTGACAAGACGTCCGACAAGGACATCTTCACGGCCAAGATCATCCCGAGCCGCGGTGCCTGGCTCGAGTTCGAGATCGACAAGCGCGACATGGTCGGCGTCCGCGTCGACCGCAAGCGCAAGCAGTCCGTCACGGTGCTGCTCAAGGCGCTCGGCTGGACCGAGGCCCAGATCCTCGAGGAGTTCGGCGACTTCGAGTCGATGCGCCTCACCCTGGAGAAGGACCACACCCAGGGCCAGGACGACGCGCTGCTCGACATCTACCGCAAGCTGCGCCCGGGCGAGCCGCCGACGAAGGAGGCCGCGCAGACGCTGCTGGACAACCTCTACTTCAACAGCAAGCGCTACGACCTGGCCAAGGTCGGCCGCTACAAGGTCAACAAGAAGCTCGGTCTCGAGGCCCCGATCAACGACTCGACGCTGTCCATCGACGACATCGTCAAGACGATCAAGTTCATCGTGACCCTGCACGCCGGCCTGGACACCATGAAGGGCCACCGCAACGGCGAGGAGATCGACGTCCGCGTCGAGGTCGACGACATCGACCACTTCGGCAACCGTCGCCTCCGCTCCGTCGGCGAGCTCATCCAGAACCAGGTCCGCACCGGCCTGTCCCGCATGGAGCGCGTCGTGCGTGAGCGCATGACGACCCAGGACGTCGAGGCGATCACGCCGCAGACCCTGATCAACATCCGCCCGGTGGTGGCGTCGATCAAGGAGTTCTTCGGCACCTCGCAGCTGTCGCAGTTCATGGACCAGAACAACCCGCTCGCGGGCCTGACCCACAAGCGTCGCCTGTCTGCTCTCGGCCCGGGTGGTATCTCCCGTGACCGCGCGCAGATGGAGGTGCGTGACGTCCACCCGTCGCACTACGGCCGCATGTGCCCGATCGAGACGCCGGAAGGCCCGAACATCGGCCTCATCGGCTCGCTCGCGTCGTACGGCCGGATCAACGCCTTCGGCTTCATCGAGACGCCGTACCGCAAGGTGCACCACGGCGTCGTCACCGACGAGATCCACTACCTGTCCGCCGACGAGGAGGACAAGTTCGTCGTGGCCCAGGCCAACGCGGCGCTGGACCTCGACGGCAACTTCGTCGACGAGCGCGTGCTCGTGCGCACCAAGGGTGGCGAGGTCGAGCTCGTCCCCGGCGACGAGGTCGACTACATGGACGTCTCGCCGCGCCAGATGGTCTCGGCCGCGACCGCGATGATCCCGTTCCTCGAGCACGACGACGCCAACCGTGCGCTCATGGGCGCCAACATGCAGCGACAGGCCGTGCCGCTGGTCAAGAGTGAGGCGCCCCTGGTCGGCACCGGCATGGAGTTCCGTGCCGCGCTCGACTCCGGTGACGTCGTCCGGGCCGACAAGGCCGGCGTCGTCCAGGAGGTCTCCGCCGACCTCGTCACCGTCGCCAACGACGACGGCACCTACCAGACGTACCGCATCGCGAAGTTCAGCCGCTCCAACCAGGGCACGAGCTACAACCAGGTCGTCCGGGTCGACGAGGGCCAGCGGCTCGAGGCCGGCGACGTCATCGCCGACGGTCCGGCGACCGACGGCGGCGAGATGGCGCTCGGGCGAAACCTGCTCGTGGCGTTCATGTCGTGGGAGGGCCACAACTACGAGGACGCGATCATCCTGTCGCAGCGCCTCGTGCAGGACGACGTCCTCTCCTCGATCCACATCGAGGAGCACGAGGTCGACGCCCGTGACACCAAGCTGGGCCCCGAGGAGATCACCCGGGACATCCCGAACGTCTCCGAGGACGTCCTCGCCGACCTCGACGAGCGCGGCATCATCCGCGTGGGCGCCGAGGTGCGCGACGGCGACCTGCTCGTCGGCAAGGTCACGCCCAAGGGCGAGACCGAGCTGACCCCGGAGGAGCGCCTGCTCCGCGCGATCTTCGGTGAGAAGGCGCGCGAGGTGCGCGACACCTCGCTCAAGGTCCCGCACGGCGAGACCGGTACGGTCATCGGCGTCAAGGAGTTCCGCGCCGACCAGGGTGACGACCTGCCCCCGGGCGTCAACCAGCTCGTCCGCGTCTACGTGGCCAACAAGCGCAAGATCACCGACGGCGACAAGCTCGCCGGCCGGCATGGCAACAAGGGCGTCATCTCCAAGATCCTCCCGGTCGAGGACATGCCGTTCCTCGAGGACGGCACCCCGGTCGACGTCGTGCTCAACCCGCACGGCGTGCCGCGGCGCATGAACCTCGGCCAGATCCTGGAGCTGCACCTCGGCTGGGCCGCGAGCCGCGGCTGGAAGATCGAGGGCGGTCCCGAGTGGGCCGGCCAGATCCCCGGCGACGCGCACGAGGCCCCGGCCGGCACGCGCGTGGCGACCCCGGTGTTCGACGGTGCGTCGGAGGAGGTCGTGACGGGCCTGCTCGACTCGACGCTGAAGACGCGCGACGGCGTGCGCCTCGTCGACTCCTCGGGCAAGGCCCGCCTGTTCGACGGCCGCTCCGGCGAGCCGTTCCCGGAGCCGGTGTCAGTGGGCTACATGTACATCCTCAAGCTCCACCACCTGGTCGACGACAAGATCCACGCTCGCTCGACGGGTCCGTACTCCATGATCACGCAGCAGCCGCTCGGCGGTAAGGCCCAGTTCGGTGGCCAGCGCTTCGGTGAGATGGAGGTGTGGGCGCTCGAGGCGTACGGCGCGGCATACACCCTGCAGGAGCTGCTGACGATCAAGTCCGACGACGTCCCCGGACGCGTCAAGGTGTACGAAGCCATCGTCAAGGGCGAGAACATCCCCGACTCGGGCATCCCGGAGTCGTTCAAGGTCCTCCTCAAGGAGATGCAGTCGCTGTGTCTCAACGTCGAGGTCCTGAGCTCGGACGGCACGAGGATCGAGATGAAGGAAAGCGACGAGGAGGTCTTCCGCGCAGCGGAGGAGCTCGGCATCGACCTGAGCCGGCGCGAGCCGTCCAGCGTCGAGGAGGTCTGACGCGAGCTCACGTATGCCGCCGGGCACCGTCCCGGCGCACGCCGGGACAGTCCGCGGCATACGTGAGCCCCCAGCCCCATCCAGTCAGACCACTTGAGACTTAACGAGAGTTACGAGAGAAGGAACCACGTGCTCGACGTCAACTTCTTCGACGAGCTGCGCATCGGCCTGGCCTCCGCGGAGGACATCCGTGGGTGGAGCCACGGCGAGGTCAAGAAGCCCGAGACCATCAACTACCGCACCCTCAAGCCGGAGAAGGAGGGCCTCTTCTGCGAGCGCATCTTCGGCCCCACCCGGGACTGGGAGTGCAACTGTGGCAAGTACAAGCGCGTCCGCTTCAAGGGCATCATCTGTGAGCGCTGTGGCGTCGAGGTCACGCGCGCCAAGGTGCGCCGCGAGCGGATGGGCCACATCGAGCTGGCCGCCCCCGTCACCCACATCTGGTACTTCAAGGGCGTCCCGTCGCGCCTCGGGTACCTGCTCGACCTCGCCCCGAAGGACCTCGAGAAGGTCATCTACTTCGCGGCCTACATGATCACGCACGTCGACGACGAGCAGCGCCACCAGGACCTTCCCTCGCTCGAGGCGCAGATCCAGGTCGAGAAGAAGGAGCTCGAGAACCGCCGCGACGCCGAGATCGAGGCGCGCGCGCAGAAGCTCGAGAAGGACATCGCCGAGCTCGAGGCCGAGGGTGCCAAGGGCGACGCGAAGCGCAAGGTCCGTGACTCGGCCGAGCGCGAGATGAACAACATCCGCAAGCGCTCCGAGCAGCAGGTCGAGCGTCTCGAGCAGGTCTGGGACCGCTTCAAGAACCTCAAGGTCCAGGACCTCGAGGGCGACGAGATCCTCTACCGCGAGATGCGCGACCGGTTCGGCCTCTACTTCGAGGGCGGCATGGGCGCGGCGGCGATCCAGAAGCGCCTCGAGTCCTTCGACCTCGAGGCCGAGGCGGACTCGCTGCAGGAGATCATCGCGACCGGCAAGGGCCAGAAGAAGACCCGCGCCATCAAGCGGCTCAAGGTCGTCGCGGCGTTCCAGACCACGACCAACCGCCCGAGCGGCATGGTCCTCGACGCAATCCCGGTCATCCCGCCGGACCTGCGCCCGATGGTCCAGCTCGACGGTGGCCGCTTCGCGACCTCCGACCTGAACGACCTCTACCGCCGCGTCATCAACCGCAACAACCGCCTGAAGCGCCTGCTCGACCTCGGTGCTCCCGAGATCATCGTCAACAACGAGAAGCGGATGCTCCAGGAGGCTGTCGACAGCCTCTTCGACAACGGCCGTCGCGGCCGCCCGGTCACGGGCCCTGGCAACCGTCCGCTCAAGTCGCTGTCCGACATGCTCAAGGGCAAGCAGGGCCGGTTCCGCCAGAACCTGCTCGGCAAGCGCGTCGACTACTCCGGCCGTTCGGTCATCGTCGTCGGCCCGCAGCTGAAGCTGCACCAGTGCGGCCTGCCCAAGCAGATGGCGCTCGAGCTGTTCAAGCCGTTCGTGATGAAGCGTCTGGTCGACCTCGACCACGCGCAGAACATCAAGTCGGCCAAGCGCATGGTCGAGCGGGCCCGCCCGGTCGTGTGGGACGTGCTCGAAGAGGTCATCACCGAGCACCCGGTGCTGCTCAACCGTGCTCCCACGCTGCACCGTCTCGGCATCCAGGCGTTCGAGCCGCAGCTCGTCGAGGGCAAGGCCATCCAGATCCACCCGCTCGTCTGCTCGGCCTTCAACGCCGACTTCGACGGTGACCAGATGGCCGTCCACGTGCCGCTGTCGGCGGAGGCGCAGGCCGAGGCCCGCATCCTCATGCTGTCGAGCAACAACATCCTCAAGCCGGCTGACGGTCGCCCCGTGACCATGCCGACGCAGGACATGATCACCGGCATCTTCCACCTGACCGACGAGGTCGACGGTGGCGGCGCCGGCGCCGGACGTGCGTTCACCTCGCCCGCCGAGGCGCGGATGGCGTTCGACCGTGGCGAGATCCAGCTCGGCTCCAAGGTGCGGATCCGTCTGACGGACCTCGTGCCCCCGGCCGGCGTCGAGCTGCCCGAGGGTCTCGACGTGGGTCCCGATGGTCTCGTGCCGGCGATCACGCTCGACACGACGCTCGGCCGCGCACTGTTCAACGACACGCTGCCGGTGGACTACCCGTTCGAGAACCGCGCCGTCGACCGCAAGCGGCTCTCGGCCATCGTCAACGACCTCGCCGAGCGCTACAGCAAGGTGCAGGTCGCTGCGTCCCTCGACGCCCTGAAGGAGGCCGGCTTCTACTGGTCGACCCGCTCGGGCTGCACCGTGTCGATCTCCGACGTCACGACGCCGGACAACAAGTCCGAGATCCTCGAGGGCTACGAGACCAAGGCCGCCAAGGTCCAGACCCAGTACGAGCGTGGTCTCATCACCGACGAGGAGCGCCGCCAGGAGCTCGTCGAGATCTGGACGCAGGCCTCCAACCAGGTCGCCAAGGAGATGGAGTCCAACTTCCCGCGCACGAACCCCATCTACCGGATGGTGTCCTCGGGTGCTGGTGGTAACTGGTTCCAGATCCGTCAGATCGCCGGCATGCGTGGCCTCATGGCCAACCCGAAGGGCGAGATCATCCCGCGTCCGATCAAGGCGAACTTCCGTGAGGGCCTCACGGTGCTCGAGTTCTTCATCTCGACGCACGGTGCCCGCAAGGGTCTGGCCGACACCGCTCTGCGGACGGCCGACTCGGGTTACCTCACGCGTCGTCTCGTCGACGTGTCGCAGGACGTCATCATCCGTGAGGACGACTGTGGCACCGAGCGCGGCCTGACGCTGCCGATCGCCACGGTCAACGAGACCACCGGCACGCGCAGCCTCTCCGAGGTCGTCGAGGCGTCGGTGTACGCCCGCACCCTCGCGGAGGACGTGACGGACAAGGACGGCACGGTGCTGGCCAAGGCGGGCATCGACGTCGGCGACGTCGTCATCAGCGCCCTGTTCGAGTCCGGCATCGACCAGATCAAGGTCCGCTCGGTCCTGACCTGTGACAGCCGGGTGGGCACGTGTGCCGCCTGCTACGGCCGTTCGCTCGCGACCGGCAAGCTCGTCGACATCGGTGAGGCTGTGGGCATCATCGCGGCGCAGTCCATCGGTGAGCCGGGCACGCAGCTGACGATGCGCACATTCCACACCGGTGGCGCCGCGGCGGCCGACGACATCACGCAGGGTCTGCCGCGTGTCGTCGAGCTCTTCGAGGCGCGCACGCCCAAGGGTGTCGCCCCGATCGCCGAGGCCACCGGCCGGGTCGAGATCGAGGACACCGACAAGGCGCGTCGTATCCTGCTCACGCCGGACGACGGCTCCGAGCAGCACGCCTACCCGGTCAGCAAGCGCTCGCGCCTGCTGGTTCAGGACGGTGACCACGTCGAGGTCGGCACCAAGCTGATCCAGGGCGCGATCGACCCGAAGCAGGTGCTTCGCATCCTCGGCCCGCGGGCCGCGCAGAAGCACCTCGTCGACGAGGTCCAGCACGTCTACCGCCAGCAGGGTGTGTCGATCCACGACAAGCACATCGAGGTCATCGTGCGCCAGATGCTGCGTCGCGTGACGATCATCGAGTCCGGCGACGCGGACCTGCTCCCGGGCGAGCTCGCCGAGCGTGGCCGCTTCGAGGAGGAGAACCGCAAGGCGATCGCCGAGGGGGGCCGCCCGGCCTCGGGTCGTCCCGAGCTCATGGGCATCACCAAGGCCTCGCTCGCGACCGAGTCGTGGCTGTCGGCCGCGTCCTTCCAGGAGACGACCCGCGTGCTCACGCAGGCCGCCATGGAGGCCAAGTCCGACCCGCTGCTCGGCCTCAAGGAGAACGTCATCCTCGGAAAGCTCATCCCTGCCGGCACGGGCCTGCCCCGCTACCGGAACATCAAGGTGGAGCCGACCGAGGAGGCCAAGGCCGCGATGTACTCGCTGCCGAACTACGACGCGTACGACTACGCCGGGTTCGGTTCGGGCTCCGGCGAGGCGATCCGCCTCGACGACGAGGCCCTCGGTCTCGACAAGTTCTGACCCGTCCCGGCCGCTCGGTCCCACCGGGCGGCCGGACGGCCAGCACCACGCCGTATGCCGCTGGGTCGGCTCTCTCACGGGAGCCGCCCAGCGGCATTCGGCGTTCTCGGGCCCCTGCAGCGGCTCTGCGGCGGCCCTGCGGCAGCCCTGCAGCAGCCCTGTAGCGGAGGGAGGTTCCCGCGCGCCGGGGTCGACGTGCTCTATAAGGTTGGGGCCATGACCGAGCCCACGGCAGCCACCCCGAACGCGCCCGAGTCCACACCCGAGTCGGCACCCGAGTCGGCACCCGAGTCGGCACCCGAGTCGGCACCCGAGTCGGCACCAGAGTCGGCGGCGCCCGCGCCCGTCACCCCCGCGCCCGTCACGGCCGGGTCCGCGGCGCCGACCGAGGACGCTCCCGCCGAGACGCAGCCGGCGCCCACGATCATCGTGCTGACCGAGGAGGCGCTCAAGCCGGTGGACGTCGACAAGATCGTGGCGCTGCACGAGGACGAGGAGCCGACCTACCGAGTGCTCGTCCCGGCTGACACCGAGCGCAACCTGCTCTCGACGTTCCTGGACCACCTCAGCCTGTTCGAGATGCGCGAGGCGCTGGACTCGCTGCGCCCGATCGACCGCGGCGAGGCACACGCCGACGCCGACACGGCGCTCGCGGCGACACTGTCGGAGTTCGCCCGGCACGAGGTCGCCGCGACGGGCGAGATCACCGCCGACGACCCGGTGCCGACCCTGGTCGAGGAGGTCGCACGGCTCAAGGCGACCGAGGTCGTCATCGTCACCGAGCCCCACGCCGTCGAGGACACCTTCCACCGGGACTGGGCATCGCGGGCCCGCGACGAGCTCGGCCTGCCCGTGCTGCACATGTACGCCGGGGACTGGCGTCTGGGCTGACCAGAAGAACCACGGAAAGAACCACGGGAAGATTCACGGCCGGCCGGCCGTTGTACGACACGCATGACGGTGGCGGCTGCGGTCCGCGACCACGGTCGAGGGTGCACGGCGGTCCCGTGTACCGATTTGGTCGCCGTCCGCGCCCCCGGTACGCTTGAACACTGTGTCTGAGGCATGTCCTCAGTCATGCGCGATGACGGCCCCGGTGCCCTGTCCGCCAGCACGGCCTGACGCGACATCACTGGGGTCCAGAGCGAACCTCTCGCCGGGCAACCCGTTCCCTTCGATCGACGCCGTCGGTCGCCGGGTCGGGGAGTGCAGGGGGGAGAACCGGATTTCTCGACCGTGGGGACACACCCGACCTCGGGGGTCGAGAAGCCGAACAGCCAAGGAGTCGTCCACCGGACGGCCGACCACAGCAACGTAACGGAGTCACCAGGTTGCCTACCATCAACCAGCTGGTCCGCAAGGGCCGCCAGGACAAGGCCAGCAAGGCCAAGACCCCGGCGCTCAAGGGCTCGCCCCAGCGCCGCGGCGTGTGCACGCGTGTGTACACCACCACCCCCAAGAAGCCGAACTCTGCCCTTCGCAAGGTCGCCCGCGTGCGCCTCTCGAGCGGCATCGAGGTCACCGCGTACATCCCGGGCGTCGGCCACAACCTGCAGGAGCACTCGATCGTGCTCGTGCGTGGCGGTCGTGTGAAGGACCTCCCCGGTGTGCGCTACAAGATCGTCCGCGGCACGCTCGACACCCAGGGCGTGAAGAACCGCAAGCAGGCCCGCAGCCGCTACGGTGCGAAGAAGGAGAAGAGCTGATGCCTCGCAAGGGACCCGCTCCGAAGCGTCCGCTCGTCGTCGACCCGGTCTACAGCAGCCCGCTCGTCACGCAGCTCGTCAACAAGATCCTCCTGGACGGCAAGAAGTCGATCGCCGAGACCATCGTCTACGGCGCCCTCGAGGGCTGCCGCCAGAAGACCGGCACCGACCCCGTCGCCACGCTCAAGCGCGCGCTCGACAACGTCAAGCCGGCCATGGAGGTCAAGTCCCGTCGAGTCGGTGGCGCCACCTACCAGGTGCCGATCGAGGTCAAGCCGGGCCGCAGCACGACGCTCGCGCTGCGCTGGCTCGTCGGCTACTCGCGTCAGCGTCGTGAGAAGACCATGACCGAGCGCCTCATGAACGAGATCCTCGACGCCTCCAACGGCCTCGGTGCCGCGGTGAAGCGTCGCGAGGACACCCACAAGATGGCCGAGTCCAACAAGGCCTTCGCGCACTACCGCTGGTGACAGCGGCGCCCGGCGGTATGCCGTGAGCCCGCTTCACGGCATACCGCCCGGGCAGTGCCCGCCACCGCGCGCGTCGAGCGTGCCCGGCGAGCCCCCAACGATTTCCACGCTAACGAATGAGACGAGACAACTGACGTGGCACTTGACGTCCTGACGGACCTGAAGAAGGTCCGCAACATCGGCATCATGGCGCACATCGACGCTGGCAAGACCACGACGACTGAGCGCGTCCTCTTCTACACCGGTGTCAACCACAAGATCGGTGAGACGCACGACGGTGCGTCGACGACCGACTGGATGGAGCAGGAGAAGGAGCGGGGGATCACCATCACCTCCGCGGCTGTCACCTGCTTCTGGGAGGGCACCCAGATCAACATCATCGACACGCCCGGTCACGTCGACTTCACGGTCGAGGTCGAGCGGTCGCTGCGCGTCCTCGACGGCGCCGTCGCGGTGTTCGACGGCAAGGAGGGTGTCGAGCCCCAGTCCGAGACGGTGTGGCGCCAGGCCGACAAGTACAACGTGCCCCGCATCGCGTTCGTCAACAAGATGGACAAGCTCGGCGCGGACTTCTACTTCACCGTGCAGACGATCAAGGACCGCCTCGGCGCGGAGCCGCTCGTGCTCCAGCTGCCGATCGGTGCCGAGAACGACTTCGTCGGTGTCGTCGACCTGATCCACCGCCGCGCCCTGGTGTGGCCCGGCGACGCCAAGGGTGATGTCACCATGGGCGCCAAGTACGAGATCCAGGACATCCCCGAGGACATGCTCGAGCAGGTGGAGGAGTACCGCCAGCACCTCGTCGAGCGCGTCGCGGAGTCCGACGACGACCTCATGGAGAAGTACCTCGGTGGCGAGGAGCTCACCCCGGAGGAGATCAAGGCCGGCATCCGCCAGCTCACGGTCACCTCCGAGCTCTACCCCGTGATCTGCGGCTCCGCGTTCAAGAACCGCGGTGTCCAGCCGATGCTCGACGCCGTCGTCGACTACCTCCCGTCCCCGGTCGACGTGCCGCCGATGGTCGGCCACAAGCCGGGCGACGAGTCGGTCGAGATGACGCGTGAGCCGAGCAAGGACGCCCCGTTCTCGGCGCTGGCCTTCAAGGTCGCCGCGCACCCGTTCTTCGGCACGCTCACCTTCATCCGGGTCTACTCCGGCCGCATCGCCGCGGGCTCGCAGGTCGTCAACACGACCAAGGGCAAGAAGGAGCGCATCGGCAAGCTCTTCCAGATGCACGCCAACAAGGAGAACCCGGTCGAGGAGGCGCTCGCCGGTCACATCTACGCGGCCATCGGCCTCAAGGACACGACCACGGGCGACACGCTGTCCGACCCGAGCGAGCAGATCGTCCTCGAGTCGATGACGTTCCCCGAGCCGGTCATCCAGGTCGCCATCGAGCCCAAGACCAAGGGCGACCAGGAGAAGCTGTCGACGGCCATCCAGAAGCTCTCTGCCGAGGACCCGACCTTCCAGGTCCACCTCGACGAGGACACCGGCCAGACGATCATCGCCGGCATGGGTGAGCTGCACCTCGACATCCTCGTGGACCGGATGAAGCGCGAGTTCAAGGTCGAGGCCAACGTCGGCAAGCCGCAGGTCGCGTACCGCGAGACGATCCGTCGCTCGGTCGAGAAGTACGACTACACGCACAAGAAGCAGACCGGTGGTTCCGGCCAGTTCGCGAAGGTCCAGGTGACCTTCGAGCCGCTGGCCGAGACCGAGGACGGCTCGATGTACGAGTTCGTCAACGCCGTCACCGGTGGCCGCGTGCCGCGTGAGTACATCCCGTCGGTCGACGCCGGCATCCAGGACGCGATGCAGTACGGCGTGCTCGCGGGCTACCCGCTCGTCGGCATCAAGGCAACGCTCGTCGACGGTGGCTACCACGACGTCGACTCGTCCGAGATGGCGTTCAAGATCGCCGGCTCGATGGTCCTCAAGGAGGCCATCCGCAAGGCGGACCCCGTGCTCCTCGAGCCGATGATGGCCGTCGAGGTGCGCACGCCCGAGGACTACATGGGTGACGTCATCGGCGACATCAACTCCCGCCGTGGCCAGATCCAGGGCATGGAGGACATCAGTGGTGCCAAGGTCGTTCGCGGCCTCGTCCCGCTGTCCGAGATGTTCGGCTACGTCGGCGACCTGCGCTCCAAGACGCAGGGCCGCGCGAGCTTCTCCATGGAGTTCGACTCCTACGCAGAGGTCCCCAAGGCTGTCGCCGAGGAGATCATCAAGAAGACCCGCGGAGAGTGACCGCGGGAGCCACCTGACGGCATCCCGTAGTCTCTGTTCTCGGAATCCAACCCAACAGCGCCCCGTCCTGCCCTGGTCGTACGGCGTAACACAGAAGTCCTGAGGAGGACACACAGTGGCGAAGGCAAAGTTCGAGCGGACCAAGCCGCACGTCAACATCGGCACGATCGGTCACATCGACCACGGCAAGACGACGCTGACGGCTGCGATCTCCAAGGTCCTGCACGACAAGTACCCCAACCTGAACCCCCAGTTCGCGTTCGAGGACATCGACAAGGCTCCTGAGGAGCGTCAGCGCGGCATCACGATCTCGATCGCTCACATCGAGTACCAGACCGAGACGCGTCACTACGCGCACGTCGACTGCCCGGGTCACGCCGACTACGTCAAGAACATGATCACCGGTGCTGCCCAGATGGACGGCGCGATCCTCGTGGTCGCCGCCACCGACGGCCCGATGCCGCAGACGAAGGAGCACGTGCTCCTGGCTCGCCAGGTCGGCGTGCCCTACATCGTCGTGGCGCTCAACAAGGCCGACATGGTCGACGACGAGGAGATCCTCGAGCTCGTCGAGATGGAGGTCCGCGAGCTCCTGTCGCAGTACGAGTTCCCGGGCGACGACCTTCCGGTCGTCAAGGTCTCGGCGCTCAAGGCGCTCGAGGGCGACGCCGAGTGGGGCCAGTCGGTTCTCGACCTCATGGACGCCGTCGACAACTCCATCCCGGAGCCCGAGCGTGACGTCGACAAGCCGTTCCTGATGCCGATCGAGGACGTCTTCACGATCACGGGTCGTGGCACGGTCGTCACCGGTCGTATCGAGCGCGGCGTCCTCAAGGTCAACGAGGAGGTCGAGATCGTCGGCATCCACACCGGCCCGCCGGCCAAGACCACCGTCACCGGTGTCGAGATGTTCCGCAAGCTCCTCGACGAGGGTCGCGCCGGTGAGAACGTCGGCCTGCTTCTTCGTGGCACCAAGCGCGAGGACGTCGAGCGTGGCCAGGTCGTCGTGAAGCCGGGCTCGATCACCCCGCACACGGACTTCGAGGCGCAGGTCTACATCCTGTCCAAGGACGAGGGCGGCCGTCACACGCCGTTCTACGACAACTACCGTCCGCAGTTCTACTTCCGTACCACGGACGTGACGGGTGTCGTGCACCTGCCCGAGGGCACCGAGATGGTCATGCCCGGCGACAACACCGACATGAAGGTCGAGCTCATCCAGCCGATCGCCATGGAGGAGGGCCTCAAGTTCGCCATCCGCGAGGGTGGCCGCACGGTCGGCGCCGGCCGCGTCACCAAGATCCTCAAGTGATCTGACGCTGCACCAGCAGTAGATCTCCGGCAGGGCCCGGACCGCTTCGGCGGTCCGGGCCCTGTCTCTATCCTCCTGCGCGCCGATGTCGCGTCCGCGGGGCGGGCACCGTGGCTCGCGGCGTGGAGCGTCGGCGGCGGTTCAGCATCAGGGTGAGGTGGTATGCCGGTGGCCGCCTCCGATGCCGCTCCCCACAGCGCCCACCCCGCTCGGGTCAGCTGCGGTCGAGCAGGGCGAGGGCGGGGCGAAGGGCGGCGACGGTCTCGACGGTGATCGGGTCCAGGACCAGCTGGACGTGGGTCGCACCAGCCTGCGCCATCGCCTCGAGGTGCTCGGCGATCGCACCAGGCTCGCCGGGCACGGGGGCGACCGACGCGGCATACTCCGAGTCGCCCATGACCCGGCCGGCGCCACCCTCGAACTGCACGAAGACGGCCGCCGTCGCGGCCACCTCGCCCTTGGCTCGACCCGCCTCGAGAGCCGCGGCGTCCACCCGGGCCGCCAGACGCGCGAACTCGGCGGGGGAGTTGCCGTAGTCGCTCCACCACGTGTTCCACAGGTCGACGTGGGGCAGGCCGATGCGCATCATGCGCGGCCCGGTCGAGCCGAGCATCAGCGGCGGACCACCGGGACGGGCGGGCCCCGGGTCGAGCACGCAGTCGTCGACGTCGTAGAACCGGCCGTGGAAGTCGACCCGACCCTCGCGCAGCAGGCGCCGGATGACCGTGAACGCCTCCTCGAAGCGCCCGACCCGGTTGTCGAAGGGGAAGCCGTAGGCCGTGTACTCCCGCTCGTTCCAGCCCGCGCCAAGGCCCAGGATGAGCCGTCCGCCGGAGATCGCGTCGACGGTGGCCGCCATCTTCGCCAGCATCGCCGGGGTGTGGAAGCTCGTCGAGGCGACGAACGGTCCGAGCTCGACGCGGCTCGTCACCGCGGCGAGGGCCGCAAGCGAGGTCCAGGCCTCCCACGGGCCGCGGGTCACCCCACCAGGCAGGTCGTAGAGCAGGTGGTCGCCGAGCCAGAGCGAGTCCAGGCCGACGTCCTCGGCTGTGCGGGCCATCGTGACCAGCTCGGGCCACTCGACCCGCCTCTCGATCTCGGGCAGCTGCACACCGACCCGAAGCGGGCGGCTCATCGGACGGCATACGGGACGGGGCACATGCCCGCCATCCTGCCAGCGCGCCCGGACTGCGGGTGGCCGCTCGCGCGGATAGGCCGACCAGCGAGCCGAGCTCGTGCTGAGGACCGTGCGGACCATGTGACCCGGCCGTGCGTGGCCCGACCGGTCCGATGGGTAGGGTCGGGAACCATGCCGCACTCCTTCGACACCGACACTGAGGCCCAGGGTCTGATCGACTTCGTCGATGCGTCACCCACGCCGTTCCACGCCTGCGAGCAGGCTGCCGCCCGGCTCGCCGAGGCCGGCTTCACGGAGGTCGTCGAGACGGAGCCCTGGCCGACCGGCCCGGGGCGTCACTGGCTCGTGCGCGGCGGCTCTCTGATCGCCTGGGACACCACGGGTGCGCAGGCGGCCGGGGCCGGCCCGGCGGCCGGGTTCCGGGTCGTGGGCGCGCACACGGACAGCCCGAACCTGCGGCTGAAGCCGCACGCTGACCACGTCAAAGCCGGGTGGCAGATGCTCGCCGTCGAGCCGTACGGCGGGCTCATCCTCAACTCGTGGCTCGACCGCGACCTCGGCCTCGCCGGCCGCGTGGCGGTGCGGACCGCCGACGGCGTGGACACCCGCACGTTCCACGACCGCCAGCCGATCCTGCGGGTCGCCCAGCTCGCGATCCACCTCGACCGCAGCCAGAACGACGAGCTCACGCTGAACCGCCAGCAGCACATGGTCCCCCTCTGGGGCCTGGGCGACGAGCCCGGCGACGTCGTCCGCTACCTCGCGGAGCAGGTCGGGGTCGACCACGAGGACGTCCTGTCGTGGGACGTCATGACCCACCCGACCCAGCCCTCGGCCCGGATCGGCCGCGAGCGCGACCTCATCGCCGCACCACGCCTGGACAACCTCGCCACCTCATATGCCGGGGTGCGGGCGATGGTCGACGCCGCATCCCAGGCGTCCCGGCTTCGTCACGTGCCCGTCCTCGTGCTCTTCGACCACGAGGAGATCGGCAGCACGTCCGAGCGGGGCGCGACCTCGACGCTGCTGCCCGCGGTGCTCGAGCGGATCGTCCTGGCCGGTGGCGGCACGCGCGACGACTACTGGCGGGCGCTCGCCGCGACCGTCATCGCCTCGGGCGACATGGGCCACGCGACCCACCCCAACTACGCGGACCGGCACGAGCCGCTGCACCAGATCGCCGTCAACGCCGGGCCGGTGCTCAAGGTCAACACGAACCTGCGGTACGCGACCGACTCGGTCGGCGCCGCGGCGTTCCGCCTCGCGTGCGAGCAGGCCGGGGTGCCCATGCAGACGTTCGTCTCGCGCAGTGACCTGCCGTGCGGCTCGACGGTCGGCCCGGTCACCTCGTCCCTGACGGGCGCGACGACCGTGGACTTCGGCGCCGCGGCCCTGTCCATGCACAGCGCGCGCGAGCTGATGGGCGCGAAGGACCCCGCGATGTATGCCGCTGCGCTGGCGGCGTTCCTCGCCCCGGCCTGAGTCGCTGGACCCCGAACGTCCGTCACCCCCGCCCGCCGCCCCTGCCCCCCGCGCTGGACCCCGCAACACACCCGGAAATCGCCAGCTCCTCGTAGTTGCAACACCTGGTAGCTGACGATCTCCGGGTGTGTTGCCGAGAGGGTCGAGTGGGCGCTCTGGTGGGCGCTTTGTCCCACGTGTCACGGGTCGTGGCAGGATGGGGTGCGTGAGCGAGCACCGTCTCGACGTGCCGCACCGGCCCACCCTCGTCTACGACGCGGACTGCGGGTTCTGCACCAGGAGCGCCGAGTTCGCCAAGCGCTGGGTGGACCGCCGGGACCGGTTCGACGTGCGCCCCTTCCAGGAGCTGGACCTGGCCGCGGTCGGTCTGTCCCGGGAGGACTGCGACGAGGCCGCCCAGTTCGTCACCGCGGAGGGCTCGATCCGCTCCGGACACCGGGCCATCGCGACGGCCGCGACCCACGGCGCACCGCCCTGGCGGCCGGTCGGCTACCTGCTCCTGGCGCCCGGGGTGTCGCGGGTCGCCGCGCGGGCGTACCACTGGGTTGCCGAGCACCGGTACCAGCTGCCCGGCGGCACGGCCGCGTGCGCGAGGCCACCGGACGAAAACCGCCCCTGACGGGCGAACCGGGCCGGACGGCATACTCGCGGGTGGGCGACGGAGCGCCCCGGGCCGCGAGCCGGGTGCGTCCCGACCCGACCGCGCCACGCCATGAGACCCGGCCTGCGGCGACGCGGTCCCTCGATTTGATAGTGCGGCGTGCGCTCTGGCACACTTGTCGGGTTGCTTGACGCGCGTCGCTGACCCATGTCGGTGTCGCCGCCCCTTGAGAGCCTCCTGACGGGGACTCGCCCGGACTTGTTTGTGAGGCCCGAGGGAAGCGCAAGCCACCCGGTTCGGCCGGGCTTTCCACCACGAGGGTCTGCACTCCGGTGCGCGACTTTCACCGCGGAGCGGGCGCGACACGCCCGACCTCGGGGGTCGGAGAGCCAAGGGAACCGGCAGTCAGAAGCGAGAGAGAGACGTTACTTCAGATGGCGGGACAGAAGATCCGCATCCGGCTGAAGTCGTACGACCACGAGGTCATCGACAACTCGGCCCGGAAGATCGTTGACACAGTCACGCGCGCTGGCGCCACCGTGGTGGGCCCCGTCCCGCTGCCGACGGAGAAGAACGTCTTCGTCGTCATCCGGTCGCCGCACAAGTACAAGGACAGCCGCGAGCACTTCGAGATGCGCACGCACAAGCGCCTCATCGACATCATCGACCCGACGCCCAAGGCCGTCGACTCGCTGATGCGTCTCGACCTGCCGGCGGACGTCAACATCGAGATCAAGCTCTGAGGCGGTTGGTACTGATGACGACTGTTGCAGAGAAGACCATCAAGGGCCTGCTCGGCGAGAAGCTCGGCATGACCCAGGTGTGGGACGCCGACAACCGTCTCGTCCCCGTGACCGTGGTGAAGGCCGGCCCCTGCGTCGTGACGCAGGTCCGCAACGGCGACGCCGACGGCTACGACGCGGTCCAGATCGCCTTCGGCGCGATCGACCCGCGCAAGGTCAACAAGCCGATGACGGGCCACTTCGAGAAGGCCGGCGTCACGCCGCGCCGTCACCTCGTCGAGCTGCGCACCGCCGACGCCGGCGACTACACCCTCGGCCAGGAGATCACCGCCGAGGCGTTCGAGGCCGGCCAGCGCGTCGACGCCACGGGCACGACCAAGGGCAAGGGCTTCGCGGGTGTCATGAAGCGCCACGGGTTCCACGGCGTCTCCTCCTCGCACGGTGCCCACCGCAACCACCGCAAGCCGGGCTCCATCGGTGGCTGCTCCACGCCGGGCCGTGTCTTCAAGGGCATGCGCATGGCGGGCCGCATGGGCGGCGTGCGCCAGACCACCCAGAACCTCACGATTCACGCCGTTGACGCCGAGAAGGGCCTGCTGCTCATCAAGGGTGCCGTTCCCGGCCCCCGTGGCGGCATCGTCCTGATCCGCACGGCCGCGAAGGGTGCATGAGAGACATGGCAACCAAGACTCCGAACCTTCCCGCCGAGATCTTCGACGTCCAGACGAACGTCCCGCTGATCCACCAGGTCGTCGTCGCGCAGCTCGCGGCCGCCCGCCAGGGCACGCACTCGACGAAGACGCGTGGCGAGGTGCGCGGCGGTGGGCGCAAGCCGTACCGCCAGAAGGGGACCGGCCGCGCCCGTCAGGGCTCGACCCGTGCGCCCCAGTTCGCCGGCGGTGGCGTCGTCCACGGTCCGCAGCCGCGTGACTACTCGCAGCGCACCCCCAAGAAGATGAAGGCTGCCGCGCTCCGTGGCGCCCTGTCCGACCGGGCCCGCTTCGACCGCATCCACGTCGTCGACTCGATCGTCACGGGCGACGTGCCCTCGACCAAGGAGGCCGCGGCCCTGCTCGCCGGCCTGACCGAGCGTCCGAACCTGCTCGTCGTGCTCGAGCGCGGCGACGCGGTCGCGTTCCAGTCCGTGCGCAACCTCACGAACGTCCACGTCCTGGTCGCCGACCAGCTCAACACGTACGACGTTCTCTGCGCCGACGACATCGTCTTCACCCAGGCCGCCCTCGACGCGTTCGTCGCCGGCCCCGTGAAGGCCGACAAGGCCGACAAGGAGAACTCCAAGTGAGCATCCACGCCAAGGACCCCCGCGACATCCTCATCGCACCGGTCGTCTCCGAGAAGTCGTACGGGCTCCTCGACGAGGGCAAGTACACCTTCCTCGTCGACCCCCGTGCGAACAAGACGGAGATCAAGATCGCGATCGAGCAGATCTTCGACGTCAAGGTCGACAAGGTCCACACCCTGAACCGCCAGGGCAAGAGCCGCCGCACCCGTTTCGGCATCGGCAAGCGCAAGGACACCAAGCGCGCGATCGTCTCCCTCCGCGAGGGCTCGATCGACATCTTCGGTGCGGGCGCCTGAGACCGACGGATCATAAGGACTTAGAACATGGGTATCCGTAAGTACAAGCCGACCACGCCGGGCCGTCGTGGCTCGTCGGTCGCCGACTTCGTCGAGATCACGCGTTCCACCCCGGAGAAGTCGCTCGTTCGCCCCCTGGCGAAGACCGGTGGCCGCAACAACGCCGGCCGCATCACGACGCGTCACATCGGTGGTGGCCACAAGCGCGCCTACCGCGTCATCGACTTCCGTCGCCACGACAAGGACGGCGTGCCGGCCAAGGTCGCTCACATCGAGTACGACCCGAACCGCACCGCGCGCATCGCGCTCGTCCAGTACGCCGACGGCGAGAAGCGCTACATCCTCGCGCCGAACCGCCTCAAGCAGGGCGACCCGATCGAGAACGGCCCCGGCGCCGACATCAAGCCGGGCAACTCGCTCCCGCTGCGCAACATCCCGGTCGGTACGGTCGTGCACGCGATCGAGCTCAAGCCCGGTGGCGGCGCGAAGATCGCCCGCTCCGCGGGCGCGCGTGTCCAGCTCGTCGCCAAGGACGGCCCCTACGCCCAGCTGCGTATGCCGTCCGGTGAGATCCGCAACGTCGACGCGCGCTGCCGCGCGACCGTCGGCGAGGTCGGCAACGCCGAGCAGAGCAACATCAACTGGGGCAAGGCCGGCCGCATGCGCTGGAAGGGCAAGCGCCCGACCGTCCGTGGTGTGGCGATGAACCCGGTCGACCACCCGCATGGTGGTGGCGAGGGCAAGACGTCCGGTGGACGTCACCCGGTCAGCCCGTGGGGTCAGGCCGAGGGCCGGACCCGCAAGGGACACAAGGAAAGCGACAAGCTCATCGTGCGTCGCCGTCGTACTGGCAAGAAGCGCTGATAAGGAGCCTTTGGAATGCCTCGTAGCCTGAAGAAGGGCCCCTTCATCGACGACCACCTTCAGAAGAAGGTGGACGCCCAGAACGAAGCGGGCACCAAGAACGTCATCAAGACCTGGTCGCGTCGTTCGGTCATCAGCCCGGACATGCTCGGTCACACCTTCGCCGTCCACGACGGCCGCAAGCACGTCCCGGTGTTCGTCACCGAGTCGATGGTGGGCCACAAGCTCGGCGAGTTCGCGCCGACCCGCACGTTCAAGGGTCACGTGAAGGACGACAAGAAGGGTCGTCGTCGCTGATGTCGAACGCAACCACCTCACCAGAGGGCAAGGAAGTCATGGAAGCCAAGGCCTCGGCGCGTCACGTCCGAGTCAGCCCGCAGAAGGCTCGCCGTGTCGTGGAGCTCATCCGCGGCAAGGCCGCCACCGACGCCGTCACCGTGCTCACGTTCGCGCCGCAGTCGGCTTCGGACCCGGTCAAGAAGGTGCTCGAGAGCGCCATCGCCAACGCCCGGTTCAAGGCCGACCGTGAGTCGGTCGCGTTCGACGAGCGCAACCTGGTCGTCACGGCCGCCTTCGTCGACGAGGGCCCGACCATGAAGCGTTTCCGTCCGCGCGCCCAGGGCCGCGCCGGTCGCATCAACAAGCGCACGAGCCACATCACCGTGGTCGTGACGCAGCCCGAGTCCGCAAGCAACAGCAAGAAGGGAGCCCGCTGATGGGTCAGAAGGTCAACCCCACCGGCTTCCGTCTGGGCATCACCACCGACCACAAGAGCCGCTGGTTCGCCGACTCCACCAAGCAGGGTCAGCGCTACCGCGACTACGTGAAGGAAGACGTCGCCATCCGCCGCCTCATGGAGACGGGCATGGAGCGCGCCGGCATCGCCAAGGTGGACATCGAGCGCACGCGTGACCGCGTCCGTGTCGACATCCACACCGCGCGCCCCGGCATCGTCATCGGCCGCCGCGGCGCCGAGGCCGACCGCATCCGTGGCGAGCTCGAGAAGCTCACGGGCAAGCAGGTCCAGCTGAACATCCTCGAGGTCAAGAACCCCGAGATCGACGCGCAGCTGGTCGCCCAGGGCATCGCCGAGCAGCTCTCGGCTCGTGTCTCCTTCCGTCGCGCGATGCGCAAGGGCATGCAGTCCGCCCAGCGCGCCGGGGCCAAGGGCATCCGCGTGCAGGTCTCCGGCCGCCTCAACGGCGCCGAGATGAGCCGCACCGAGTTCTACCGCGAGGGTCGCGTCCCGCTGCACACGCTGCGCGCCTACATCGACTACGGCTTCTACGAGGCCCGCACGACGTTCGGCCGCATCGGCGTCAAGGTGTGGATCTACAAGGGTGACCTGACGGCCAAGGAGCTCGCGGCCCAGCAGGCTGCCGCCCCGCGCCCGTCGCGTGGCCCGCGTCGTGACGGCGCCGACCGCCCGAACCGCGCTCGCCGCGGTGACCGCACCGAGAACGCCGGCGCGCCGGCTGTGACCGACACCGCTGCTACGGAGGCCCCGGCCGCCGCCAGCACCGAGAATGAGCAGGCCTGACCCATGTTGATTCCCCGCCGAGTCAAGCACCGCAAGCAGCACCACCCGGGTCGCTCGGGCGCTGCCAAGGGTGGCACGAAGATCGCTTTCGGTGAGTACGGCATCCAGGCTCTCGAGCCGGCCTACGTCACCAACCGTCAGATCGAGTCCGCTCGTATCGCGATGACCCGCTACATCAAGCGTGGTGGAAAGGTCTGGATCAACATCTACCCGGACCGCCCGCTGACCAAGAAGCCCGCCGAGACCCGCATGGGTTCCGGTAAGGGCTCGCCGGAGTGGTGGATCGCCAACGTCAAGCCGGGCCGGGTCATGTTCGAGCTCTCGGGCGTGTCCGAGCCGGTCGCGCGTGAGGCCATGCGTCTCGCGATGCACAAGCTCCCCATGAAGTGCCGCTTCGTTCAGCGTGAGGGTGGTGACATCTGATGGCAGTCGGAACCAAGGAACTGGCTCCCGACCAGCTGCGTGGTCTTGATGACAACAAGCTGGCGGACGAGCTGAAGAAGGCCAAGGAGGAGCTGTTCAACCTCCGGTTCCAGTCGGCCACCGGTCAGCTGGACAACCACGGCCGCCTGCGCGCCGTCAAGAAGGACATCGCCCGGATCTACACCGAGATGCGCGAGCGCGAGCTCGGCATCGGCTCCGCCCCGGCCGCGCCGAAGGTGGAGGAGAAGGCCGAGAAGTCCGACAAGAAGGCCAAGGCCGAGAAGAAGGCTGACAAGGCCGACAAGGCTGACAAGGCCGAGAAGAAGGCCAAGAAGGCTGACGACGCCGAGGAGGCCCAGGCATGAGCGAGAAGGACACCGTGAGCGCCGACAGCACCGGCACCACCGCCACCCAGCCCAGCGAGCGCAAGTACCGCAAGACCCGTCAGGGCTACGTGGTGAGCGACAAGATGGACAAGACCGTCGTGGTCGAGGTCGAGGACCGCGTCAAGCACGCGCTCTACGGCAAGGTCATCCGTCGCAGCTCCAAGGTCAAGGCGCACGACGAGAAGAACGAGGCCGGCGTCGGCGACCGCGTGCTCATCATGGAGACGCGTCCGCTCTCCGCGACCAAGCACTGGCGCGTCGTCGAGATCCTCGAGAAGGCCAAGTAAGCCAACCCCCATTTCCGTTCGGCAAGGCTTCGCCGAGGGTGAGCCCGTCTCGCCCCCGGCGAAGAACCAGCACGACGACAGGAGTTAGACAGTGATTCAGCAGGAGTCGCGACTGCGCGTCGCCGACAACACCGGTGCCAAGGAGCTCCTTTGCATCCGTGTTCTCGGTGGTTCGGGCCGTCGATACGCCGGCATCGGCGACACCATCGTCGCCACCGTCAAGGACGCGATCCCGGGCGGCAACGTGAAGAAGGGTGACGTCGTCAAGGCCGTCATCGTCCGCACGGTCAAGGAGCGTCGCCGCGCCGACGGTTCCTACATCAAGTTCGACGAGAACGCAGCAGTGATCCTCAAGGCCGATGGCGACCCTCGGGGGACCCGCATCTTCGGCCCGGTGGGCCGCGAGCTGCGTGAGAAGAAGTTCATGAAGATCATCTCGCTGGCGCCGGAGGTGCTGTGAACATGGCCAAGGCGACCACCAAGATGAAGATCAAGAAGGGCGACCTCGTCCAGGTCATCTCGGGCCGCAGCCAGAAGAACGGCGGCGACCGGGGCAAGCAGGGCAAGGTCATCGCGGTCTACCCGGAGACCCAGCGCGTGCTGGTCGAGGGCATCAACCGCGTCACCAAGCACATCAAGGCCGGTGCCACCGCCCGCGGCACCCGCACCGGTGGCCTGACGCACACCGAGGCCGCGATCCACGTGAGCAACGTCGCGATCGTCGACCCGGAGTCGAAGAAGCCGACCCGCGTCAAGACGCGTGTCGAGACCGTCGAGCGCAACGGCCGCCAGAAGGCGACGCGCGTCCGCGTCGCCGTGAAGTCGGACAAGGACCTCTGAGATGACTGACACCATCACCAAGCCGCGCCTCAAGCAGCGCTACCAGGACGAGATCAAGGGCGCGCTGCAGGGTCAGTTCGGCTACGACAACGCCATGCAGGTGCCGGGCGTCGTCAAGGTCATCGTCAACATGGGTGTCGGCGACGCCGCCAAGGACAGCAAGCTCATCGAGGGCGCGGTCCGAGACCTCACGGCGATCACCGGCCAGAAGCCGGTCGTGACCCGGGCTCGCAAGTCGATCGCGCAGTTCAAGCTGCGCGAGGGTATGCCGATCGGCGCGCACACCACGCTCCGTGGCGACCGCATGTGGGAGTTCCTCGACCGTCTCGTGTCGATCGCGCTCCCGCGTATCCGCGACTTCCGCGGCCTTTCGCCCAAGCAGTTCGACGGACGCGGCAACTACACGTTCGGTCTGACCGAGCAGTCGATGTTCCACGAGATCGACCAGGACCGGATCGACCGGGTCCGGGGCATGGACATCACCGTGGTCACCACCGCGACCACCGACGACGAGGGTCGCGCGCTGCTCAAGGCGCTCGGCTTCCCCTTCAAGGAGAACTGACATGGCCAAGACCGCGTTGATCAACAAGGCGAACCGGAAGCCGAAGTTCAAGGTCCGCGCGTACACCCGTTGCCAGAAGTGCGGCCGTCCGCACTCGGTGTACCGCAAGTTCGGCCTCTGCCGCATCTGCCTTCGCGAGATGGCGCACGCGGGAGAGCTGCCGGGCGTGACCAAGAGCTCCTGGTGACCCCAGCCAGCCTGACAAGCCAAGCCAAAGACCAAGCAAACCTCTGACACCGTAGGTCGACCAGTCGGCATACGCCGGCGGCCCCACAGGCCGTGGTCGAAACCCCGGTGAGGAAGGGCAAAGAGCCCACATGACCATGACTGACCCGATTGCGGACATGCTGACCCGTGTGCGGAACGCCAACTCGGCGCACCACGACGCGGTTTCGATGCCGTACTCCAAGCTGAAGAAGAACATCGCCGAGATCCTCCAGGCCGAGGGCTACATCGCCTCCTGGAAGATCGAGGAGGCCGAGGTCGGCCAGACGCTGACCATCGACCTCAAGTACGGCCCGAACCGCGAGCGCTCCATCGCCGGTGTGCGTCGCGTGAGCAAGCCCGGTCTGCGCGTCTACGCCAAGTCGACGAACCTGCCCAGGGTTCTCGGTGGCCTCGGCGTCGCGATCCTGTCGACCTCGAGCGGTCTCCTGACCGACAAGCAGGCACACGAGAAGGGCGTGGGTGGGGAAGTCCTCGCCTACGTCTGGTAAGGAGACGAAACCATGTCGCGAATCGGACGACTCCCCGTCTCCATCCCCTCGGGCGTGGACGTGAAGGTCGAGGGCCAGGACGTCCTGGTCAAGGGCCCGAAGGGTGAGCTCACGATGACCGTGCCCAGCCCGATCACCGTCGAGGTGGCCGAGGGCACCCTCGAGGTCAAGCGTCCCGACGACGAGCGCGAGTCGCGCTCCCGTCACGGCCTGACCCGCTCGCTCATCAACAACATGGTCCTCGGTGTCACCGAGGGCTACGAGAAGAAGATGGAGATCCACGGCACGGGTTACCGTGTCGCCGCGAAGGGCTCGGACCTCGAGTTCTCGCTCGGATACTCGCATTCCATCCTCGTCAAGGCCGAGGACGGGATCAGCTTCGCGGTCGAGAACCCGACCCGCTTCTCGGTGCAGGGCATCGACAAGCAGCGCGTCGGCGAGGTCGCCGCGAACATCCGCAAGCTGCGCAAGCCCGACCCGTACAAGGGCAAGGGCGTTCGCTACGCGGGCGAGCAGATCCGTCGCAAGGTTGGAAAGGCCGGTAAGTAAGCCATGGCAATGATCATCAAGCGCGGCAAGTCCAAGGCTGCCGCCCGCATCCGTCGCCAGGTGCGCGGTCGCAAGAAGATCGCCGGTACCGCCGCCCGTCCCCGCCTCGTCGTGTCGCGCTCCAGCCGCCACATGTTCGTCCAGGTCGTCGACGACACCATCGGCAAGACGGTGGCGTCCGCCTCGACGATGGAGGCCGACCTGCGTGCGTTCGAGGGTGACAAGACCGCCAAGGCCCGCAGGGTCGGCGAGCTCGTCGCGGCGCGCGCGAAGGAGGCCGGCGTCGAGAGCGTCGTCTTCGACCGTGGTGGCAACAAGTACCACGGCCGCGTCGCGGCCATCGCCGAGGGCGCCCGCGAAGGTGGGCTGTCCCTGTGAGCAAGCACTTCGTGAACGCAATTGTCGAGATGAGGAACATCTGATGCCCGGACAGCAGCGTCGAGGCACCGGCCCCGGTGAGCGCTCCGAGCGCGATCGCAACGAGCGTCAGGACCGCCGCGGCGGTCGTGACAACCGCGAGGCCCGTGACGCCGAGAAGAACCAGTACGTCGAGCGCGTCGTGACCATCAACCGCGTCGCCAAGGTCGTCAAGGGTGGTCGTCGCTTCAGCTTCACCGCCCTGGTGGTCGTCGGCGACGGCGACGGCACCGTGGGTGTCGGCTACGGCAAGGCCAAGGAAGTTCCCGCGGCCATCGCCAAGGGCGTCGAGGAGGCCAAGAAGGGCTTCTTCAAGGTCCCGCGCATCCAGGGGACGATCCCGCACCCGGTGCAGGGTGAGGCCGCCGCTGGTGTCGTCATGCTCCGTCCCGCCGCTCCCGGTACCGGCGTCATCGCCGGTGGCCCGGTGCGTGCGGTCCTGGAGTGCGCCGGCATCCACGACGTCCTGTCCAAGTCGCTGGGTTCCGACAACGCCATCAACATCGTGCACGCGACGGCCCAGGCCCTGCGCGAGCTCGAGCGCCCCGAGTCGGTTGCCGCGCGCCGTGGCAAGTCGCTCGAGGAGGTGGCTCCGGCCGCCATGCTCCGGGCCCGTGCCGCCGGCATCGCCGAGGCCAAGGCCGCCGAGAAGGCCGGTGCGTGATGGCTCGTCTCAAGGTGACCCAGATCCGGTCCGAGATCGGTGGCAAGCAGAACCAGCGTGACACGCTGCGCAGCCTCGGTCTGAAGCGCATTGGCGACGTCGTCGTCAAGGAGGACCGTCCCGAGATCCGCGGGATGGTCAAGACGGTGACGCACCTCGTCGCCGTCGAGGAGGTTGACTGACCATGGCTGACACGGCCAAGAAGACGGGCGGCGAGTCCGCCCTCAAGGTCCACCACCTGCGGCCCGCCCCCGGAGCCAAGACCCCCAAGACCCGCGTGGGTCGTGGTGAGGGCTCCAAGGGTAAGACCGCCGGTCGCGGCACCAAGGGCACCAAGGCCCGCTACCAGGTCCCGGAGCGCTTCGAGGGTGGCTCGATGCCGCTGCACATGCGCCTGCCGAAGCTCCGCGGCTTCAAGAACCCGTTCCGCACCGAGTACCAGGTCGTGAACCTGGACCGCCTGCAGGTCCTCTTCCCGGAGGGCGGGCAGGTCTCGGTCGAGGACCTCGTCGCCAAGGGGGCCGTCCGTGACGGCTTCCCGGTGAAGGTGCTCGGGACGGGCGAGATCACGGTCAAGGTCGAGGTCGAGGCGCACAAGTTCTCGGCATCGGCCAAGGAGAAGATCGAGGCCGCCGGCGGCTCGGTCACGTCTCTCGACGCCTGACCGACCAGACCAGCGTGACCACCACACATCCCGTGTGAGCAGCGCCCCGGGCGCCTGTCCGCGGACCGACGTGATGTCGGTGACCGCGGGCGGGGAGGTCCGGGGCGCTGTGCCTTTGTTACCCTTCCACGGATTGCATGACTCATGTCGCGCTACGAGCGCGACCCCCAGGAGGACCCAGTGCTCGCCGCCTTCGTACGCGCGTTCCGAACCCCGGACCTGCGCAAGAAGCTGCTCTTCACGCTCGGCATCATCGTGCTGTTCCGACTCGGCTCGCACGTGCCCACGCCGGGCATCAGCTACAGCCTGGTCCAGCAGTGCCTTCAGGCCGGCAAGGCCCAGGGAGGCAGCGACCAGAGCGGGTTCCTCAACCTGGCCAACCTGTTCAGCGGTGGCGCGCTGCTGCAGCTGTCGGTGTTCGCGCTCGGGATCATGCCGTACATCACGGCGAGCATCATCATCCAGCTGCTCACCGTGGTCATCCCGCGCTTCGAGGCACTCAAGCAGGAGGGGCAGTCGGGGCAGACCAAGCTGACCCAGTACACCCGCTACCTGACGATCGGCCTCGCGGTGCTCCAGTCGGCGACGCTGGTCACCTTCGCGCGCAACCCGTCCAGCCTCTTCGGCGGTAGCTGCCCGACGATCATGACCGACGACTCGATGGTCACCATCCTCATCATGGTGCTGACCATGACGGCCGGTACCGGCCTCATCATGTGGTTCGGTGAGCTCATCACCGACCGCGGCGTCGGCAACGGCATGTCGCTGCTCATCTTCACCTCCATCGCCGCCGGCTTCCCGGCCTCGCTGTGGGCGATCAAGGAGAACAAGGGCTGGGGCACCTTCCTGCTCATCGTCACCCTCGGCATCTTCGTCATCGCCGCGGTCGTGTTCGTCGAGCAGTCGCAGCGCCGCATCCCGGTGCAGTACGCCAAGCGCATGGTGGGCCGGCGGATGTACGGCGGCACCTCGACGTACATCCCGCTCAAGGTCAACATGGCCGGTGTCATCCCGGTCATCTTCGCCTCGTCGCTGCTGGCGCTGCCGGGTCTCATCGCGCAGTTCAACACGAACGCCTCGGGCAACCCGGGCTGGGTGCAGTGGATCCAGGACAACCTGGTCCGCGGCGACCACCCGGTCTACATGGCGATCTACGTCATGCTCATCCTCTTCTTCACGTTCTTCTACGTGTCGATCACGTTCAACCCGACCGAGGTCGCCGACAACATGAAGAAGTACGGCGGCTTCATCCCGGGTATCCGGGCCGGGCGACCCACGGCCGAGTACCTCAACTACGTCCTGACCCGAATCACCGTGCCGGGTGCCATCTATCTCGCAGCCATCTCCTTGATCCCGCTCGTGGCTCTCGTGCTCGTCGGTGCGAACCAGAACTTCCCCTTCGGCGGAACCTCGATCCTCATCGTCGTCGGTGTGGGCCTCGAGACGGTCAAGCAGATCGAGGCGCAGCTGCAGCAGCGCCACTACGAAGGGTTCCTCCGTTAATGCGACTGATCATCCTCGGCCCGCCCGGCGCGGGTAAGGGCACCCAGGCGGCCCGGATCGCCGAGCGGCTCGGCATCCCCGCCATCTCCACCGGCGACATCTTCCGCGCCAACATCAAGGAGCAGACCGAGCTCGGGCGCCGCGTCCAGGACATCCTCGCCTCGGGCGGCTACGTCCCCGACGAGGTGACCAACGAGATCGTCGAGGACCGCCTCTCGTGGGACGACGCCACGAACGGCTTCCTGCTCGACGGCTACCCGCGCACGTCCGGCCAGGTCGACGCGCTCGATGCCATGCTGGCCCGTCACGACCACGCGCTCGACGCCGTGATCGAGCTCGAGGTCGACGAGGACGCCGTCGTCAAGCGGCTGCTCATGCGCGCCGAGACCGAGGGCCGCGCTGACGACACCGAGGACGTCATCCGCGAGCGCCAGGCGATCTACCGCAAGGAGACCGCTCCGTTGTCGGAGCACTACGAGCTGGTCGGCCTGCTGGTCAAGGTCGACGGCATGGGCGCGGTCGACGAGGTCACCGACCGCGTCATCGCGGCGCTGCCGCACCACTGAGCGCCTCGATGTTCGGACGCCGTCGGCTCCAGGGCCGTACCGACGAGCAGCTCCTCCTCATGCGTGAGGCGGGGCTGCTCGTCGGTCGTACCCTCGAGCTGCTGGCCGCGCACGTGCGCCCGGGCGTGACCACCCTGGAGCTCGACGGGCTCGCCGAGGACTTCATCCGCAGCCACGGCGGCATCCCGAACTTCCAGCTGGTCCCCGGCTACCACCACACGCTGTGCACGAGCGTCAACGAGGAGGTCGTCCACGGCATACCCGGTGGGCGCGTCCTCGAGGCAGGCGACGTCGTGTCCATCGACTGCGGGGCCGAGGTGAAGGGGTGGAACGGCGACGCCGCGTTCACGGCCGTCGTCGGCGGCCCGGAGGCCGCCCGGCCCGAGGACCTGGACCTCATCGCGGCGACCGAGCAGAGCCTCTATGCCGGCATCGCCGCCATGCAGGTCGGTGGCCGCCTGTATGCCGTTGGCGACGCCGTTGAGGCAGCGATCAGCGGCGCGGCCACGCGCGACGGCCACACCTACGGCGTGGTCGACGAGTACGTCGGCCACGGCATCGGGCAGCAGATGCACATGGACCCGCAGATCCCCAACTACGCCGTGCGGGAGAACGGGCCGAAGCTCGTCGACGGGTTCACCGGTGCCATCGAGCCGATGGTGACCCTGGGGACGACTCAGACCACGGTGCTCGACGACGACTGGACGGTCGTGACGACCGACGGATCGCGCGCGGCGCACTGGGAGCACTCGGTGGCCGTGCGTGAGGGTGGGCTGTGGATCCTCACCGCCCTCGACGGCGGCCAGGCGGCGCTGGAAGCCCGCGGCGCGGCATACGCACCGCTGTCGTAGGCGCTGTCCCGGGCACTGTCCCGGCCGCTGTCCCGGCGCTTTCGTCAGCCGTTCAGACAACGGGCGAGCGAAGGGGCCCACGCGCCCGGGCCACCGCGTAACGTGCGCTCGTGACCCTTCCTCGCAACCACCCCTCCGCGCAGGGTGTCGACGCCCGCGGCCTCCTTGCGTTCCTCGACGTCGCCGAGCGCGACGACCTCGGGCTGCACAGCCTCATGGTCGTCCGGGGCGGTCACGTCATCGCCGAGGGCTGGTGGAGCCCGTATGCCGCGGACCGGGTCCATCTCGGCTACTCGCTGTCGAAGACGCTGACTGCAACGGCCGTGGGGTTCCTGGCGCAGGAGGGGCGGCTCTCGCTCGATGACCTCGTGCTCGACCACTTCCCGCAGATCGACCGCGCGGCGGTCCCGCCGGGGTGGCGGGACGTGCGGATCCGGCACTGCCTGTCCATGACGGTGGGACATCCGGGTGAGGCCTGGGGCGAGGTGTTCGACCGCATGAGCGCCGCGTCGGGCGAGGGAGGCGCCGGGGCCGATGCCTCCGGGCAGGAGGCAGAGGAGACCGAGTACGAGATCTCGGGGAGGTCCGAGGCTGCGTCGGCCGACTGGATGGCCGCGGTCGACTGGGTGCCCCGGGTCTTCGGGACCGTGCCGACCCATGAGCCGGGGACGTTCTTCGCCTACAACCAGGTGGCGACCTATCTCCTGTCGGTGATCGTCCGACAGCTGGCCGGGGTCGGGGTGGCCGAGGTGCTGCGGCCGCGCCTGCTCGCTCCGCTCGGGCTCCCCGACATCCCCTGGCACCGCGACCCCCTGGGGCGCGAGCTGGGCTTCTCCGGGGCGCACGTCACGACCGAGGCCATCGCGTCGGTCGCTCAGCTCTACCTCGACCGTGGGTGGTGGGAGGGACACCAGCTGTTGCCCGAGTGGTGGGTCGAGGAGGCGACGGTCGGCTTCGGGCCGCTCAACACCGACCCCGTCGCAGACGAGGACTGGCGCCGGGGCTACGGCTACTCGTTCTGGATGCAGCGGCACGGCTACCGCGGCGACGGGGCGTACGGCCAGTTCCTCATCGTCCTGCCCGACCACGACACCGTCATCGCGATCACGTCCGAGATCGCACGGATGCAGTCCACGCTCGACGCGCTCTGGGAGCTCGTGGTCCCCGCGATCGGCGCGAGCGGGCCCGCGGAGGCGGACGCCGAGCTCGCCGCCCGGCTCGCCTCGCTCGAGATCCCGCCGCTGGCCGGCGACGCCCTCGGGCCCGAGTACGCCGAGTTCACCCGGTCGGCCGGCTCCGACCTGGCCGCTGGGTATGCCGCCGTGTCCGTCGCGCGGGACGGCGCGGACCACGTGCTCGGCCTCAACCGCGACGGCGAGTGGCTGTACATCCCGGTTGCGGTAGGTCAGTGGCGCGAGTCCGACCTCGTCGGTGCCGGTGGCACCCTTCCGGTCGTCGCGAGCGGCGGCTGGGTCGACGAGGACACCTACCGCGCCGAGGTCATCGTCATCGAGACCCCCCACCGCTTTCGGGTCGAGGCGCGGCTGCGCGGGGCCGATGCCGACCTCGTGTGGCGGATGGTCCCGCTCACCGGCTACGACCCGCTCTGGCTGGCAACCCGCTGGGGATCTGGCTGACCGCTTCGCGACTGTCGGTGGCCAGGTGCAGAATCGAGGGATGCCGTAGCTGACGGCGGAAGGGGACGACGACGATGGCTGCAGACGAGCGGACGACGGACGTGACGCGGACGGGCCAGGCGGCATACGCGCCTGGTGGGGTGCCCGACGGGCACAGCCCGTGGCCGGCGCTGTGGGCGATGGTGATCGGCTTCTTCATGATCCTCGTCGACTCGACGATCGTGTCGGTGGCGACCCCGGCGATCCTGCGTGGCCTCGACACCGACGTCAACAGCGTCATCTGGGTGACGAGCGCGTATCTGCTGGCCTACGCGACGCCGCTGCTGATCACCGGCCGCCTCGGCGACCGGTACGGCCCGAAGAACCTCTACCTCTCGGGTCTGACCATCTTCACGCTGGCCTCCCTGTGGTGCGGCCTCACCGGCACCATCACCGGGCTCATCATCGCCCGGGTCGTCCAAGGGCTCGGTGCGTCGATGCTGACGCCGCAGACCATGGCGGTCATCACCCGCACGTTCCCGGCGGCCTCGCGCGGGCAGGCGATGGCCCTGTGGGGCGCCACTGCCGGCGTCGCGATCCTCGTCGGCCCGATCGTCGGCGGCCTGCTCGTCGACGGGCCCGGGTGGGAGTGGATCTTCTTCATCAACGTGCCGGTCGGCATCATCGCGTTCGTGCTCGCTGCGCGCCTCGTCCCGCACCTCGAGACCCACAGCCACACCTTCGACTGGCTCGGCGTCGCGCTGTCGGCGATCGGCATGTTCCTGCTCGTCTTCGGCGTGCAGGAGGGCGAGAGCTATGACTGGGGCACGATCACCGGGTTCATCAGCGTCCCGCTGCTCATCGCAGCGGGGATCGTCGTGCTCGGCATCTTCGTGTGGTGGCAGTCGCGCAACACCCGTGAGCCGCTGCTTCCGCTCGGGCTCTTCCGCGACCGCAACTTCTCGCTCGCCAACGTCGCCATCACGACGATCGGCTTCGCGATCACCGCGATGGCGTTCCCGTTCATGCTCTACGCCCAGGCGGTTCGCGGGATGTCGCCGACCGCCTCGGCGCTGCTGCTCGCCCCGATGGCCGTCATCTCCGGAGGCCTTGCTCCCGTGGCGGGCAAGATGGCCGACCGGGTGCACCCGCGGGGCATCACCACCGTGGGCATCGGGCTGACGTCGCTGTCGCTGTTCTGGGTCGCCTTCGTCATGCACCCCGAGACCGAGATCTGGGAGCTGCTGCTGCCGATGGCGCTGATGGGCGTCGGCAACGCCTTCATGTGGGGTCCGCTTGGTGCGACGGCCACCCGCAACCTGCCGCTCACGTCGGCCGGTGCCGGATCGGGCGTCTACAACACGACCCGCCAGTTCGGGGCGGTGCTCGGCAGTGCCGCCATCGCTGCCGTCATCGAGGCCCGGCTGGCCGCCAACCTGCCGATCGCCACCGGCAACATCGGCTCGATGCAGGCTGCCGTCGGGCGCGCGATGCCGCCTGCCATCGCCGATGGCTTCTCCGATGCGATGTCTCAGGCGATGCTGCTGCCGGCAGCGGTCCTGCTCATCGGTGTGGTCGCGGTGCTCTTCTTCCAGCGTCCTGCCGTGCAGGTGCAGGCCGCGAAGGCGCGCGCCGTCGACGTTGCCGCCGAGGCCTGACCAGCGCACCCGGTTTCGGGCGCCGACCTGACGTGCGCGCGCGGCCGGCTTGAGGTCTGCCCGTAAGTCTGCGTGAAGATCTGCAGGCCTTGGGGGTGATCACCCCCAGACCTTGCGGACCTCACGACAGAGCCAGCGACAGACGTAGCGACAGTTCTTGCCGCAGGGTCTGGTTTGGTGGATCAACGGCCGAGCGAGCCGGCGCGTCCACCGACGTGCACCACGAGGCGCTCGGCGACGGCTCGCGCGTTGGCCTGGAGCACCTCGAGCGGGACGCGCGGGAGGTTCTCCTCCCAGTCGATGAGCGGAGACCCGCGGAACTGAAGGATACGGGCCGGGCGGCCGAGAAAGAGCAGGTGCAGGTGCGCGCCACCGTCGCCGTACTTCGCCAGCTGCACGCGGCCGACGCTCGGCACGTGCTCCACGGCGTCGGACACGGCGACGATCAGCTGCCCCATCTCAGCGGCGAGGTCGAGCGGGAGCGAGGGCAGATCGTGATGCTCCAGTGGCGAGAGCATGAGCATCAGCGGCAGGCCGGTCTCCCGACTCAGGCCGAGCCGCCAGCGCGGGTTGGTCCACACCGTGGTGCCGTCATCGTCTCCGAAGCCAGAGGCGCACCAGCAGTCGGCCGCCGACTCGCCGCGCCGCGCGGGCTCCTCGTCGGCCAGCGGCTGCAGCGGCTTGAGGCGCAGGGTGTCCGTCTCGTACGGGTAGATGTCCCAGCCCGGCATCTCCTCGACCGCGACGGGCAGCCGCCCGTCGGCGTCGGTGGCCGCGACGATCCGGGCGTAGTAGTCCTCGATGCGCTCGGCCTCGGCCAGCAGGTCGGGCTCGAGTGGGGTCGCGTCGTCGCTCACATGCGCCAGTATGCCGTCCGGCCGGCTCCCACACGCCGGCGCGGCCCTGACGGGACGGCGCACCCAGACGCCCGCTCCCGCCGGGGAGGGGAGCGGGTGGCGAGAAGCGCGTGCGCCGACAACGGCTCCGCTGTCGGCGCCAGATGGCACGATCGACCCATGGGGACGCTCTCTGACTATCTCGCCGAAGTGCCCGACGACCAGCGACCAGCGCTGCAGCGCGTGGTCGACGTGGCACGCGGCATCGTTCCGGACGCGGAGGAGGGCCTCAGCTACGGCATGCCGGCCCTGCGCTACCGCAACAAGCCGCTCATCGGCGTGGTCGCCGCGGCCAGGCACCTCTCGGTGTTCCCGTTCAGCCCGGCCGTCGTCGAGGCCGTGGCCCCCGACCTCGAGGGCTTCTCGCTGTCGAAGGGCACGATCCGGTTCACCGCCGAGCAGCCGGTCCCGGACGAGGTCGTCGAGCGGATCGTGACCCTGCGCCTCGCCGAGATCGAGGGCTGACCGAGACCCGTCCGCCGTCAGCGCCCTCGTCGAGCGAGCGCCCCGACACAGCGGGTGGCCCAGCGGGTGGCGGCGGGCTCTGGTCGAGTGAGCGCCTCGTCACAGAGGTCACTGCTGGTGCGTGTCTGGCGGGACGGGAGTGACCGAGCGCTCACTCGTCGGGGGTGCTGACCAGGGCATTCACCGGCTCCAGGCCGGCGACGGGGCCGTGGATCGCGAAGGGCTTGCCCGTCAGATGAGCCCAGTACCTGTCGCCGAAGGACCAGTGCCACCACTCGGTCGGGTAGTTGACCAAGCCTGCGCGTCCCAGAGCTGAGGCGAGCACCGTTCGCAGCCGGCGCGCCTCGGCCCCGATCTGCGGCGCATCGAAGTAGCACGCGCCGCCGCTCTCCTCCGGTGTGGCGTCGATCGGGGTGCCGAGATCGAGTGGTTCGCCGTCGGCGACGAGGGTCAGATCGACGGCAGCGCCGCACACGTGGGGCGCCGAGTCCGGTGGCGCGACGAATCGGCTCACCAGACGGTCGAGGTCGAGTCCATCGAGCCCGGGGTGGTCGGCCGCCAGACGAGCCCGGTAGGCCGAATGGATCGCCCGCTGGGTGCCGAGAGGCCGCAGTCCTTCGACGACGAGCAGGTGGACACCCTCCGGCAGAAGGGCGTCCGCCTCGCCCAGCCGTTCGGCAACCGTGCGACGCACCAGGCGGTGCCGCCCGGCCGTCGGCACCTCCCGTGCCGCCGCCGACGTCGTGCGAGGCGACGATCCGCGGGCTGTCTCCGGCGAGGATCCACAGGCTGTCTCCGGCGACGACCCGGGGGCGTGGGCAGCGGCATACGGTGCGAGTCCCAAGCCCGGCGGTGGCGCGGGGGCCTGCGCGCGGACCCGGAGCCCGACGCTCGCGAGGTCGACGAGAGGCGACCCGTCCTCGACGACCCGGATGCCGGCGACGACTGGATCGGACAGCAGGACCGGCTCGAGGCCTGCCATGGCAGGCGCCGTCACCGGTCGGCCCAACCCGGCGTGACGGCGACAGAGCGCCGCGCCGCCGTGCGGACGAGAACGTCGACCAGCTCGGGGTACGTCCAGCCTGCGGCCGCCCACATCCGCGGGAACTGCGACATCGGCGTGAAGCCGGGGAAGGTGTTGACCTCGTTGAGCACCGGCCCGTCGAGACCGACGAGGAAGTCCACGCGTGCCAGGCCGCGACAGCCGAGGACCCGGTACGCGGTGCTCGCGAGGCGCTCCAGCTGCTCGGTCACCACTGTCGTGGTCGGGGCGGGCACGGTGAACCGGGTCGCCGTGCTCGCGTACTTCGCCGTCTCGGTGAAGAACGGCTCGTCGGGGTCACTCTCGACCAGGAGCGACGGGCCACACCGCACCTGCCCGTCGGGCAGCTCCAGCACCGGCACATCGATCTCGATCCCGGCGACCTCGGCCTCGATGAGCACGTGGTCGGTCCCCGCCTCGAGGGCGGCTCCGAGCGCCGCTGCGAGGGCCGACGACAGGCTGCTGCTCGACGGGACGCCGTCGATCCGCGTGACTCCCACGCTCGACCCACCGTGCACCGGCTTGACGAAGAGCGGCCCGCTCAAGCCCGCCCCTGCCAGCTCCGCCACCAGCCGTGCGAGCTCGGTCGCCGAGCGAGTCACGGCGAGCGCGCGGTCCGCCGTCACGAGCAGTCCCGGCGCGACGGGCAGTCCGGCGGCTGCGACGACCAGCTTCGTCAGCTGCTTGTCGAGGCAGACGGCGCTTGCCGCTACGGGGGAGCCGACGTAGGGGACGCCGAGGACCTCGAGGAACCCCTGCACCGTCCCGTCCTCGCCGAGGACGCCGTGCAGGGCGGGGACCGCGACGTCGCAGCCCAACAGGGTCTCGACCGCTGCGAGCCGGCCCGAGCCGGTCGGCGTGTACCACTCGCCGCCGCGGTCGATCAGGACCCGGACGACGTCGTGCCCCGCTCGGCGCAGACCGTCGACGATGCCTTCCCCGCTCGCCAGCGACACGTCGTGCTCGGAGCTCGTCCCGCCGTGGATGACTGCGACCCTCATGCCTGCTCCCTTCCAGAGCTGAACTCGTCGACGGCGCCGATGTGCCGGCGCACGACCCGGGCGCCGAGCCCGGTGTAGATCTCGTGCTCGTTGGTGCCGGACCACCCGGCCCAGTCGCGTGCGGTCGGCTCGCCACGGTCGCCCGGACCGAGGACGACGACCTCGGTGCCGACCGATGCCGGCTCCGGGCCCAGATCGGCGACGACCTGGTCCATGCAGATCTGGCCGATGAGAGGCACCAGGCGCCCGCCGACCCAGATGCGTGCGCGCCCGGTGGCGGCGCGGGGAAGCCCGTCGGCATACCCCACCGGGATGAGGGCGAGGTGCGTGTCGCGTGTCGTGCGGCCCACGTGGTCGTAGCCGACACCGCGTCCGGCCGCGACCCGGCGCACCTGGACGACCCGGCTGCGGACCGTCAGTGCGGGCCGCAGGCCCTCGCCGATGCCGTAGATGCCCGCGCCGACCCGGACGAGGTCGTATGCCGTCGGTCCCGGGTTCGCCTGCACCGCAGCGGTGTTCGCGAGATGAACAACCTCGGGCCGAAGCCCCGCCGCGCGGGCCAGGTCGATGCCGACGCGGAACATGAGCAGCTGTCGATGCGTCGCGACGGCGTCCGGCTCACCACCGTGCGACAGGTGCGACCACAGGCCCGCGACGCGGACCGTGCCGGCCGACTCGAGGGCGGCGGCGGCCGTCACGAGCCGCGCCCAGTCCTCGCCGGGACAGCCGCTGCGGTGCAGACCTGTGTCGAGCTTGAGGTGGATCCGCGGACGCACCCCGCTCCGGGCGATGGCGGCAAGGTCGCCTGGGCTGCTCACGGCCAGGTCCACGCGGGCCGAGACCGCACCTGAGGCCTGCGCGAGGTCGAACAGCCAGGCGAGGACTGGGGCCCGGATGCCGGCCTGTCGGAGCTCCAGCGCCTCCGCGATCCGGGTCACTCCGAGCCATGACGCGCCGGCCGCGAGACAGGTGCGCGCGACCGGCACCGCGCCGTGCCCGAACGCGTCGGCCTTGACGACGGCCATGAGTCGCGTGCCCGCGGCCGCGCGCAGTGCGCGGACGTTCGCAGCGATGGCCGCGTGGTCGACGACGGCCTCGGCCAGCTCGCCCGCAAGCGGTTCCATCTCCACGAGCTCGACTGCGGCGGTGGATGACTCGCCTCGTTCGATCATGTCTCGACGCTAGGAGCGCGCCCAGGGCGACCACATCGGGCCGCGGGCCGAACGGCGCCTCCTCCCACGGGAGGATGGTCGGGCGTCCCGGGCGGAGGCCCGCGTCCCAATTCCACCTGTCGAGTGGCCTGGTGGTCACTCGAGGGCCGGGTAGGGGGTGGGGTTGCGGGGCCACTCGAGTGTCGAGTGGCCTGGTGGTCACTAGGGGCGGGCGTAGGGGGTGGGGTTGCGGG
>NZ_BAAGRF010000033.1:0-511 GCF_054783095.1 Intrasporangium mesophilum
CCGAGTCCCACTTGGTGTCCCCGGTGAACAACCCGTTGTACTTCTGGGCGCCCAGGTCCGCGATCAACACGTTCTCGAACAGCTGCACCTGGGTCCAGGTCCCCGACACCGACAACGGCGTGGCCACCCCCGAGGCCTTCACCTTGTCCATGTCCGCCATCCACGCCTTGATGTCCGCCGGGGGCGTGTTGATCCCGGCCTTCTTCAACGCCGCCACGTTCGCCCACACCACGTTCGCCCGGTGAATGTTCGAGGGCACCGAATAGATCGACCCGTCCACCGTCAACCGGTCCAGCAGGTTCTTCGGGAACACCCCCTCCCCACCCAACGCCGTGATCACATCATTGACCGGCTCGATCTGGCTGGCGTCGATATAGTCCGCCAGCTCGGCCCCCGCATGCCCCTGGAACGAGTCCGGCGGCTGGTTGTTCGCCAGATCCGATGCGAGCTTCGCCTTCGCGTTGCTGCCGGCCCCACCCGCGACCGCCAGGTTCACAAAGTTGTCATTCGG
>NZ_BAAGRF010000034.1:0-528 GCF_054783095.1 Intrasporangium mesophilum
CACATCCTGTTACAATGGCACAAACTGCCTCTGTTCCCACATAGTAAATCTTCTACATGTCTTGAAAAATCCGAAAGAGTTTAAGCCCTATTGGATAAGTATTGAAGGAAGTATGAGATGCGCAATTTGAAAATTTGGAAAAACGAAAATTTGAACGGAATGAATTTATTTATTAATATTTAGTTGACCCTCCTTTTTTATTAATAACCTCTTGAATTCTTGCCGGCATGCTATCGATATACCTTTGGCAAAGATCTTTGTCAAAGCCATTCCATACTTTTTCTACTCGTTCCCAAAGCTCATCCGTATTCTTTGCTCTACGTTCGTAACAGCTGAGCTTCAACTTCAATTGATGCCATACGTGTTCTATTGGATTTAAGTCCGGACTCTGAGCTGGCCAATCGCTAATATACCGCACTTGATGATTATCTAACCAGTCTATTGTAGATTTTGCCTTGTGCTTTGGATCATTATCATGCTGAAAGTAAATGTTGGACCAGTTGAAATTGTAGTATTGCATAGTATCAC
>NZ_BAAGRF010000035.1:0-549 GCF_054783095.1 Intrasporangium mesophilum
CGTAGATTTCGGTTCATCGACGGATGAAGTCGCGACCGGGGTCGCGCCTGGCAGGGGTGGTTCGCTGATGAGTGTCACGCGTCTTTTGCCCGGGATCCCGCGGCTGAAGGGTTCGCAGCAAAGGGTGGAAAGGGCGGTGCCGACCTCGCGACGGTTGATCGCGGTGTTCGTGGTGGCGGCCGTCAGCATGGTGGGTCTGAATGTTGGACCGGCTCAGTCGCTTGCCGCGACGACGGTGACCGGATGGTCGACCACGGTGCTGACCGCGGCGGTCGGGTTCCCGGTCAGCAACGCGATCACGGTCAAGACCGGCACCACGACCGTGACCCGCAGCGTGCAGCTGCAGCGCCGCCCGTCGACCTCGACGACCTGGACCACGCTGTCGAGCACGACCACGGCCAGCACCGGCAAGGCCACCATCGGCTACACGGTGCCCGCGGTGGGCACCTGGTACTACCGGCTGTACGCCGTGCCGACCACGACCGCGGCCGGGGCGTACACCCCGGCCCGCACGGTCAAGGCGATCGCGGGCACCGCCACGTCGGTGAC
>NZ_BAAGRF010000036.1:0-557 GCF_054783095.1 Intrasporangium mesophilum
ATCCATATAATAAAATTATTTACTATTTAACCCCAATTTATATAACATTGAATTATGTATATATGGCATAACAAGGTTTCGTAAAATTCCTATTGATTTAGTTCGAATAGTAATTCTAGGTTGAGTAGGTGTATGAAATCTTAAAATACAATCAATATTATATCGAATTTTAAGAACATTAATTAGTTTTGCAACATCTTCAATTTTATATGAATCAGTACAAATAATTAATCCATGAGATCTGGCTACTCCATCACCTTGAATCCAATGAGCTAAAGCTACTGGAGTTAGTAAATCATAAATATTTTCTGGAATAACTTTTACTCCATTTACATAGAATAAACTATGCATTTTTGTAAAACAAGGTAATGCACGTGTATGTAAATTAATAGCAACACTTGTTTTATTTAAACGTTTACTAAATTTTAAAGTCGGTACTTTTGTACAATAATGTGATAGCAAATTAAACACATACCAAAAATATGAAAAATGATCTAAAGATTGTTTAAATTGTAATTGAGCATTCCAATGAGGTTTACCTTTGTGAAACCAACCAT
>NZ_BAAGRF010000037.1:0-558 GCF_054783095.1 Intrasporangium mesophilum
CTGTTGACCTCCGGCTGATGGTTGACAGTTCGATGCCGGTTGATCCTTGACACTCGAATCTGTTCAGTTTGCCGTGTTCCTTGGGGTCTTGGTTGTGGCGCCTCCCAGTGGTCTCTTGTTGCGCACGGGTCCGGTGCTGTCGCGTTTGACGGTGCGCAGCAGCTCGTTGCCGATCCAGAACTGCAGGATGTCGGGTGCGACGTGCACGTCGCAGCGTTCTCCGGCCCGGTGCCGGCCCACGGACACCTGCTGCCAGGACACGCACACGACCCCGACCGTGGATACCTTGCGGGCCACCCACTCGGGACCGGTGCGGTCCGGCTCGGCCGTGAGCGGCCGTCGGGGCGCGGTGCCGTACCGTTCTGCGGGAGTGTGCATCTCGAGCGCCTGGTGCGGCCGGTCGTGGTTGTACGAACTCACCCACGCGTCCAGCCGAGCCTGGGCCTGGGCCAGGCTGGGGAGCACGGTTCCGGTGAGGAACTCGGCCCGCAGCGACCGGTGGAACCGCTCGATCTTGCCGGTCGTCGTGGGCGAGCGAGGCTTGGTCAGCAGGTGTTC
>NZ_BAAGRF010000038.1:0-576 GCF_054783095.1 Intrasporangium mesophilum
CGCTCACCACTACTAACAGGATCTCGGTTGATTTCTTTTCCTTCTACTACTTAGATGTTTCAGTTCGTAGAGTTATTATTAAATTGGTTTCCCTTAGGATTATCGTAATTATCAAATCATTCATTACGATTTTTGGTATAACTACCTCCTTTGGATGTATTGGCTAGTCATTCCCGATAGTCCCTTTTTCATCTTGGTAATACATTACATATCATTATTGGATACTTATTTTATTTATCTATTTATTAAAAATTACCTGTGCTTACTTATTATTTTAATTTTAATAATTTATTATACCACGCAAATATGATGAATCACGCATTTAATTATGTAAAGGCAATATAAACCTTAAAATAATTTATTTAAATAAAATTTTTGTAAACTACCCATCCATGACATACGGGAACTTTAGAATAAGGCAAATATTTATAAAATATTTATATTTTTTACCTTAATTTAAAGAAGATAATAATAGTATTTTTATCTATATAAATAAATTAGGCCCGCGAGAAACAATTTCTAGCTCTCGAGGATCATGGAGCCGTTTTTAATAAATTAAATATTTAAAATAAGTAC
>NZ_BAAGRF010000039.1:0-621 GCF_054783095.1 Intrasporangium mesophilum
ATGAATGGTTGGATAAACAACGGAGCCCCATCTTTTTAAGGATAGAGCCGTTGTTATCCTAATCCATATCTTTCAATATGGTTTGGACTATATCATAATCTGTTTATTTTCTATTTCGATTCATTCTTGCTTGAATAATTCTAATCTCATCTAATCCTTCTGGAGTTAAATGTAATTTACTTTCTAACATTGAATGAACTAATTTAAAATCTAAATAATCTAATGACTTAACAGTCAATAATGGATTTTGATCAAGAAAAGGAAATAAATTTTCTAATAAGTCTTTTCTATCTCGAATTCTATACTGCAATTTCATAGGAGTATCATTAATAACATATCCACATCCAAAAAATTTAACTAATTTTTCCATTAATTCTTTATCTCGAATGTGTTGAGTAATTGAAAACTCAAGTGATACTTGATATCCTAATTTAGTTGATTTATTTTTCGAAACACTTACATGAAAACATCCTTCTCCATCAATAAATCCTACAATCCAATTTGGACTAATTAAATTAGAATTATATAATTTTGTTAACATAATTAAATTATTATTATTAATAGGTTAAGGGAAATTTTAAATTGGGAAATTGTTTCTAAGGTACGATCATACCTTACTTA
>NZ_BAAGRF010000040.1:0-661 GCF_054783095.1 Intrasporangium mesophilum
TTGGAGTACATGAATCAACTGTCAGTAGATACTCTAGACGGTTGTTTCCAAATAGGACAAAAAGCATAGGTGGTAGACCTACAGTAGTCTCCAAAGTGACGAAGCGGTTAATAAAAAGAAAAGTCATTGAAGGGGTTTTAAAGACTGCCAAAGAGGTACACCGGGAGCTGGTTCAACTTGGCTACGATATCTCATACCAGTCAGCAATTAACGTACTGAAATCAATGGAGTTCCATTCTTCAATAAAAAAAAAGAAGCCGTTTTTGACAAAAGCTCATATGCAGCATCGATTAGAATGGGCCAAGAAGCATCAGGATTGGACAGTAGAAGAATGGCGAAAAGTCGTCTTTTCTGATGAAACCAAGATCAACGTATGGGGCTCTGATGGCTGTAAGTATTATTGGAAAAGACCAAATGATCCTCTTCAACCGCATCATCTAGAACTTACAGTCAAGCATGGAGCAGGCAAATTGATGATGTGGGGCTGTATAACTTCTGAAGGACCAGGATATGCTTGTCAAATTTACGATGGGAACATGAACGCGAATGTTTATCAGCATATATTGGACACTACGCTTCGTGATACTATGCAATACTACAATTTCAACTGGTCCAACATTTACTTTCAGCATGATAATGATCCAAAGCACAAGGCAAAATC
>NZ_BAAGRF010000041.1:0-750 GCF_054783095.1 Intrasporangium mesophilum
TACAACGTGTACCGGGGTACGAGCGCGGGTGCTGAGGGTGCGACTCCGATCGCCAGCGGCGTGTCGGCGACGAGCTTCACCGACACGGTGTTGACCAACGGGACGGCGTACTTCTACACGGTCGCGGCGGTGAATGCCGTTGGCGTGTCGCCGCCGTCGAACGAGGTGTCGGCGACGCCGCAGGTCGCGGTGTCGGCGGGCTACGTGGGCCGGGTCGGGTCAGTGACGGCGTCGGCGGCTCGGACCACGAGCACGGTCACGGTCGGCTCGGCGGGGGTCCAGGCGGGTCATTCGTTGGTGGTGTCGCTGTTGTTGTCCTCGGCCAGCCTGACTGGGTCGGTGTCGGTCAAGGACTCGGTGGGCAACGCGTATGCGCTCGTTCGTGACGTCAACGACGGGTCCGGGGGCGACCGGGTCGTGACGCTGGTGGCGGTGGCGGTCAAGGTGCTGCCGGCTGGAGCCACGGTCACGATGACCTACCCGTCCGCGGCGCAGTCGTATGCCGCTGTCGATGAGCTCGCCGGGGTCACCGGTGTGGACGTGAGCGCGGCGGCGGCCGGGACGGGGACCACGTTCAGTTCCGGTCCGGCGACCACGACCGCGGCGGGGGAGGTCCTGTTCGGATCGGCTGGGATCGAGTCGGGCACTGGTACGCCGGGCTGGGCCGCGGGGTGGAGCGCGTTGGCGACACTCAACCTGTCCACCGACCACCTCGCGACCGCCTACCGCGCGGCTCCCACGGCGGGGGCC
>NZ_BAAGRF010000042.1:0-788 GCF_054783095.1 Intrasporangium mesophilum
GCGTTCCTGGTCCTGATCCTCATCCCGCTGTACGTGCTGGCCGTGACCAGCTTCAAACGCTCCGCCGACGTCACCGCCGACCAGGCCTGGACCCCCCCGACCGTGTTCTCCGTGCACGGCTGGGCCGCCGCCTGGGACTTCCTGTCCCCGGCGCTGTTCCGCTCCCTGATCCTCGCGTCCGTGGTCGCGGTCCTCTCGGCGGTCCTGGGCTCGATGAACGGGTTCGTCTTCGCCAAATGGCGCTTCCCCGGCGCCACCACCGTGTTCACCCTGTTCCTGTTCGGGATGTTCATCCCCTACCAGGCCATCATGATCCCGCTACAGGCCATGCTCCTTTCCGTGCAGGGCACCCCCGGCCTGTCCTGGTTCGACGGCATCTACAAGCTCATCGCCGTCCACGTCATCTTCGGCATCCCGATCTGCACCCTGATCTTCCGCAACTACTACGCCACCGCGCTACCCACCGAGATCCTGGAAGCCGCCAAGGTCGACGGCGCCGGCCTGCTACGCACCTACCGCTCCATCGTGCTACCCATCAGCCCCCCCGCGTTCGTGGTCACCATGATCTGGCAGTTCACCTCAGCCTGGAACGACTTCCTCTTCGCCCTGTTCCTGACCAACCGCAACAACGGCCCCGTCACCTTCGCCCTCAACGAGCTCGCCGGCGGACAGAACCCCGACTACCCCGCCATCATGGCCGGCGTCCTGCTCGCCTCCCTACCCACCCTGGCCGTCTACATCATCCTCGGCCGCTACTTCATCGGCGGCCTCATGTCCGGCTCCGTCAA
>NZ_BAAGRF010000043.1:0-877 GCF_054783095.1 Intrasporangium mesophilum
AGGAACTCGGCCCGCAGCGACCGGTGGAACCGCTCGATCTTGCCGGTCGTCGTGGGCGAGCGAGGCTTGGTCAGCAGGTGTTCGATCCCGTTGGTCCGGCAGATCCGGTCGAACAGCACCTCCACCGGCGGGGTGTTGAACCGGCCGGTGAAGACCCGACCATTATCCGTGAGCACCTGCTCGGGAACCCCATACGTGGTCAGGGCGAGGGTGAACGCGTCGCACACCGGCTGCATCCGCTCCTTGACCAGCAGCCTCGCGGACACGCAGAACCGGGAGTGGTCATCGATCCCGGTCAGGCACTTCAGGGTGGTGCCGTCCGCGAGCAGCACCCCACCCACGACGTCCAGCTGCCACAGCTCGTTCGGGCGGGCCCGTTCCCACCGGCGCCAGTCCCGCTGCTCGCGGCGTCGCCGACCCGGCTCGATCAGCGATGCCCGCCGCAGCGCCCGGTATACCCCCGATTCGCTCGCGACCAGGCCACGTCTGCCCAGCTCGAACACGAGCCGCCGCGGACCCCACCCAGGATGGGTGCGCCGCGCCTCCAGCACCGCCACCTCAACCGTGGGGTCCATCTGGTGCGGGCACGAGGCCGGCCGGTGCGACCGGTCCGCCAGCCCCTCCAGGCCTCCTGCCTCGTACCGGGCCAGCCATGCGTGCAGCGTCTGCCGGGACACATCCCACGACGCCGCGACCTCGCTGACGGTCCGGCCATCACCGATGACCGCCAGCACCGCCTTGTACCGCTGCTCGGCCACGCTCATCTCCTTCATCAGGAGAGCGTCAAGGATCAACCGAAGCAACTGTCAAGCATCAGCCGAAACACTGTCAGGCATCAACCGAAGCCCAAACGTCAAGCATCAGGCGGAGTCATACA
>NZ_BAAGRF010000044.1:0-1155 GCF_054783095.1 Intrasporangium mesophilum
GTCGACCCACCGGTAGGCATCCTCCCGGGCGGCGGCGTGCACGGCCAGCTGCTCCTGGACCGCCCGCAGCAGCACGACCTCGGTGGCGACCTCGGCGGCCAGGTCGGACCAGGCGATCGCGGGATGCTGGCCATACAGCTCGACCGCGGCCGCGGCGGCCGCGCGCCACTGCTCGGCCCGGGCCCGCCCCTGCTGGTTCCTCGAGGCCTGCGCGATGACCGCGGTCATCCGGGCAGGGCCGGCCTTCAACAGGGCCCGCGGGTCGGCCCACCGCGCCAGCACCGCCAGGTCGGCCGCGCCCAGGTCCCCGCTCAGCGGGGTCAGCGGCATCAACTGCCGGACCAGGTCCTTGATCCGCACCTTGTGCACGGACGCCAACCGGGTGAGCCGGTCGGCGGCACGCACCCGCCGGTCCAGCGCCGCGGCCTCGGCCTCGGGAAGCCGCAACGGCCGCAGCGAGTCCGGCGCCACCAACGGCAGCCGCGCCAGCGTCGCGGCATCGATGCTGTTGCTCTTGGCATGCCGGGACAGGAACCGCCGCAGGTCCGCGGCCTTGGCCGAAGACACCCGATACACCAGATGACCACGGCTGCTGAAGAACACCGCGATCGGCAGCCACGCCGGCCCGGTCGGCTCGAACACCACCTCCAACCGGGTCCCCGCGCCCGCCCCGGCCAGTGCCGCCTGCTCGATCAGGCTCAGGCTGTGCACCGAAGGCTGGCAGCGTCGCCGACACACCTCCCGGCCGTCCTCGGCCAGCACCCGCACCGTGTGGTCGCTGGCGATCCCCAGATCGATCCCGACCAGCCGTCTACTGCCCATCAGCTCTCCTCCTGTCGCGTCGTTCGGGCTTCGACTCCGACACGGCCCGACGAGCGGGATCAACCACGACCACGGTCCCAGGAGCGGCTATCCGACCTGACGACGGCTCCCACTCATGCGCTGCAACCGGACCCGACCTCACCGGGCCGGTCCACTTCCCTCATCCGGGGCATCCGTGGCCAGACCAGCGATGGCAATCAATCGAACGAGGCCGCCGACCCGCAGGCCAACACCCCAGAGCGCTTCACGACGCCACTCACCGGACCAGCCGGAACCCTCACCCAATCCCGGAACCCTGACGGTGATCAACCGCCGGAGTCCCTTACATGAGCG
>NZ_BAAGRF010000045.1:0-1360 GCF_054783095.1 Intrasporangium mesophilum
GCTCACTCGACTGTGAGGATGGCGTCGCGGCCTGGTTGGTGGTGGGCTGTGTTCGACGATCCCGGGCGTGACTCTTCACTCGACTGGCTATGTGCCTTTCTCTGGACCTGTCCGTCCGGGGTTCGTTGGACCCGGCCCGGTCGGAGCGACTGGCCTGATCAGGAGCTTGACCGTCGGGCGTAAGGAGCCCGTCGTGTCTCATCACAGTCCTGCCGAGTCTCCGACCCGGACCGGGAACCACGTCCCGTTCCAGGCAAGGAGAGAACGCATGACCAGTGTGACCGACCTGCGTGAGCTGGTCGATGTCGTGATCGGCGTCGACACCCACGTCCACACCCATTCCGCGGCGGTGGTCGATGCCCGCACCGGTGGTGTCCTGGGCGAGGTCACCGTCGAGGCGGACACCGACGGGTACGCCGAGCTGGTGGCGTTCGCCGAGGAGCACGCGGCACTGCGGGCCTGGGCGATCGAGGGCACCGGCGGGCACGGCGCCGGCCTGGCCCGGCACCTGGCCCGCCTCCAGGAACTCGTACTCGAGCTGGACCGGCCCGTGCGGGCCCGGCGCCGCAACGGCGTCAAGTCCGACCCGCTGGACGCGGTCCGCGCCGCCCGCGAGGCGCTGTCCCGGGAAAAGCTAGGCACCCCCCGCGGCGGCGGAGCCACGACCGGGGACCGGCAGGCCCTGTCGGTGCTGCTGGCCGCGCGCCGGTCCGCGGTCGAGGCCGCCGGCGACGCCCAACGGCAGCTGTTCAGTTTGGTCATCGCCGCACCCGAGCCGGTCCGCGCCCGGTTCCGCGGCCAGAAACTCCCCGCGATGCTGCGCACCGCCGCAGCCCTGCGGGCCCACCCGTCCTGGGACCTGGAGACCACCACGACCGTCACCACGCTGCGGTCCCTGGCCCGCCGCGCCCGAGCCCTGACCCAGGAGGCCGCCGAGCACAAGAAGAACATCCTGGCCATCGTCCGGTCCTGGCGCCCCGACCTGCTGGCCCAGCCCGGCATCGGCCCGATCGTGGCCGCGACCGTGCTGTGCGCCTGGTCCCACCCCGGACGAGTCCACTCCGAGGCCGCCTTCGCCATGCTCGCCGGCGCGGCCCCGATCCCGGCCACCAGCGGCCAGACCACCAACCGCCACCGACTCAACCGGTACGGCGACCGCCAGCTCAACCGCGCCCTGCACACCATCACCCTGTCCCGCATCCGCTACGACCAAGACACCCGCGACTACGTCGCCCGCCGCACCACCCAAGGCAAGACCAGCCGCGAGATCAAACGCTGCCTCAAGCGCTACATCGCCAGAGACCTATACCGCCAACTCGAACACGCACCCACCACGCCTTGACGAACCATAGGAGCGTCC
>NZ_BAAGRF010000046.1:0-1438 GCF_054783095.1 Intrasporangium mesophilum
CATGGCTCCCTTCTGTGTCAAGACGCGGTCCGGAGCGGAGTTCTAGGCTTGCTCGTGGCGGGTCCGGGAAGTGGCTTGTCCGAAGAGCCGGTGTGGGGTTGTGAGCCGGTCGCGCTGGAGTCAGAGTCGTTGCCCCGGTGCCCTCCCGGGCTCGTCACCTTGGCGAGCCGGCCGGTGACGTAGTCGCCGAGCATGGTCCGGTACACCAGGTCGGACAGTCGGCGTTTGAGACACCGCATCGCTTCCATCGAGGTCTTCCCGGCGGTCTTCTTGCGGTCGTAGTAGGCCCGTCCCTCGGTCGGGGTGCGCAGCTGGACGGTGGCCATGATGTGCAGCACCCGGTTGATCTGCCGGTTCCCGCCGCGGGAGAGCCGGTGCCGCACGTGCTCGCCGGAGGACGCGTCGACCGGAGCGGTCCCGGTCCAGGAGGCGAAGTGGTTGCGGTCCGGGAACCGGGACAGGTCACCGACTTCGACCAGCAGCCGCGCCGCACCCGAGGGTCCGATCCCGTGCAGCCCGAGCAGCGACGTGCCGGTCGCGGCCACGAGCTGCCGCAGTTCCTTGTCCGCGGCCTTCTTCCGGGCGTAGATCCGCTCCAGGTCCGCCACGAGCTCCGAGGCCACACGTTTGCGGGTCTTACCGACCGGATCCCGGGGACGGACCCCGGCCAGGATGGTCTTGGCTTGCGCGGCGGACAGGTACTTCTTCGCGCCACCAGGCAGCATTTCCAACAGGATTCGGTGCAGCTGGCTGACCTTGCGGGTGTGCTCTTCACCGATCGAACGGCGCCGGTCCACCAGCAGCTGCAACACCTCCAGCCGCTCATCCGAGACCACCGGGCGCAGCCCAGCCATCCTCGTGCCGACCAGCGCCACCGAGTGCGCGTCGGTCGCGTCCGTCTTGCGGCCCTGCCCGGTGGCGAACACCCGCGCCCGCGCGGACAGCTTCGCCGGCACGTCGACAATGTCCTGCCCGTCGGCCAGCAGCCGGAGCGCGATGTGCCGCCCGATCCCCTCACAGCCCTCGATCGCCCAGACCCGCTCCGGCCACGGCGACACGTGCTCGAGCATCGCGGCATACCCCTCAACGGTCGTGTCGAACCGGCCCCCATCGAGGACCGTCTCGTCGGCGCTCATCACCTCGATCGTCACCGTCCGCTTGTGCGGGTCCATCCCGATCACGACCCGCAGGACCTGCTCACCCATGCCGTCCTCCCGTTGCCTCGAACCGATCACTGGTGGGCGTGGAGGGCACCGCTACTTAGAGCAGAGCAATCCCTTCTTGAGCCTCTCCAGCCCCGGCGGTGCCCGGGCGGCGCAGACCATGTGAGAGCCACACGACCAATCGTGGGCAGCCGCGGTTGAGAGCGACGAACCCGGGCACCTGAACCAGAGCCTGCGCAGGCACCGGTCCTGCCGTCAATGAAACAAGTAGCCGC
>NZ_BAAGRF010000047.1:0-1599 GCF_054783095.1 Intrasporangium mesophilum
ACTGAACAGATTCGAGTGTCAAGGATCAACCGGCATCGAACTGTCAACCATCAGCCGGAGGTCAACAGGCCCACCACACGTTTGTATGAGTTCGGCTCATGCACGACGGATCGGCTCCGGTACATGCCTGACATGGCTCCGGCTGATCCTTGACGCTGGCTCCGGCTGATTCTTGACACTCACCTCATGTTGGTGGAGCTGAGTGTGGTGGAGCAGAAGTACCAGGCGGTGCTCGCCGTGATCGCCGAAGGCCGGGAGGTCACGGACGTGGCCCGGCAGTTCGGGGTGTCCCGTCAGACGCTGCATGCGTGGCTGTCCCGGTACGAGGCCGACGGGTTGGCCGGGCTGGTGCCGCGGTCTCGGCGGCCGGGTTCGTGCCCGCACCAGATGGACCCGAGCGTGGAGGTGCTGGTGTTGGAGCTGCGCCGGACCCATCCGCACTGGGGCCCGCGGAGGCTGTTGCACGAGCTGGCTCGTCGTTCGGTGAGCCCGATGCCCTCACGCTCGGGGGTGTACCGGGCGCTGGTGCGGGCTGGGGTGATCGAGGTCGAGCCGCGCCGGTCTCGTCGGGAGCACTGGCACCGCTGGGAACGCGGCTCACCGATGGAGCTGTGGCAGCTGGACCTGGTCGGCGGGTTCCTGCTCGCCGACGGCAGCCACGCCAAGGCGCTGACCGGGGTCGATGACCACTCGCGGTTCTGTGTCAGCGCCGCCCTGATGCCGCACGAACGCACCGGCCCGGTGTGTGACGCGTTCGCCGCGGCGTTGCGCACGCACGGGATCCCGCAGCAGGTCCTGACCGACAATGGTCGGGTCTTCACGGGCCGGTTCAACCACCCGCCGGTCGAGGTGCTGTTCGACCGGATCTGCCGGGAGAACGGCATCGACCACCTGCTCACGGCGCCGCGCTCACCCACCACCACGGGAAAGATCGAGCGGTTCCACCGGTCCCTGCGCGCCGAGTTCCTCACCGGCCGCATGTTCCCCACGCTGGCGCGGGCCCAGGCCGAGCTCGACGCGTGGGTCCGCGGCTACAACCACGACCGGCCGCACCAGTCCCTGGATATGGCCACCCCGGCCAGCCGATTCCTGCTGCCGGACAGGCAGGATCAGCGCACCGAGCCCGTCCTCGAGGCCCTGGCACGAGACCGGACCGGTGACGACTGGGTCTCCCGGCTGGTCGCCGCCAATGGCGTCATCTCCGTAGCCTGGCAGCAGATCAGCGCCGGGATCCACCGTGCCGGCCACCGGGTCGATGTCCACGTCGCGGACCACGTACTGCAGATCTGGGACGGCGCCGAGCTGCTCAAGACGGTCGAACGCACCACCCGAGGGGAGGTCCGCAAGAAGAACGCCCAGAAGCAACACGCGTAACCTCGAAAACGAGTGTCAAGCATCAACCGAGACACCCCCGTCAAGCATCACCCGAAGCCATACAGGCCCACCACACGTTTTGTATGACTCCGCCTGATGCTTGACGTTTGGGCTTCGGTTGATGCCTGACAGTGTTTCGGCTGAACACCTGCTGACCAAGCCTCGCTCGCCCACGACGACCGGCAAGATCGAGCGGTTCCACCGGTCGCTGCGGGCCGAGTTCCT
>NZ_BAAGRF010000048.1:0-1633 GCF_054783095.1 Intrasporangium mesophilum
GAGATGCCGCATGCGACGTACAGCTGCGGGCTGACCTGCTTGCCGGTCTGGCCGACCTGCGAGGTGTGGGGGTACCACCCCGCGTCGACGGCGGCGCGGGAGGCGCCGACGGCGGCACCGAGCGAGTCCGCGAACTCCTCGACCTTGGAGAAGTCGCCGCCTGTGCCACGGCCGCCCGAGACGACGATGGCGGCCTCGGTGAGCTCCGGCCGGCCCGTGGCCTGCTTGGGCTTGGACTCGACGATCCGAGCGGCCTTGGCGGCGTCCGACGGCGAGAAGTCGACGACCTCGTCGGCGGCGGCCGCAGGTGCCTCCTCGGGCGTGGCCGAGTTGGGCTTGACGGCGATCACCGGCGTGCCCTTGGTCACGATCGCCTCGACCGTGTACGAACCGGCGAAGACCGACTGCGTCGTCGCGACGCCGCCATCGCCACCCGGACCCGCCTGGACATCGACCGCATCGGTGATGAGGCCGGAGTCGGTCTTGACCGCCAGGCGGGCCGCGATCTCCTTGCCCTCCGGGGATGCCGACAGCAGCACGGCGGCCGGGGACGTCGCGCCGACGAGCTGGGCGAGCACCTCGGCCTGCGGGACGACGAGGTGCTCGAGCACGCCGGGGGTCTCGACGCGGTAGACCTTCTCGGCGCCGAACCTCGCCAGAGTGTCCTTGGCGGCGTCGAACCCGGCACCGACGAGGACCGCCGACGGCTCGCCGATACGCCGCGCGATGGTGAGCAGCTCGGACGTCGTCTTGCGGACCTTGCCGTCGACGTGGTCCACGAGGACGAGAACTTCAGCCATGTTCGTGAATCTCCTTTACTGGCTGGCGAATCAGAAGACTGTCAGACGAACTTGCGCTCGGCGAGGAAGGCCGCGAGCTTCGTGCCGCCGTCACCCTCGTCGGTGACGATCTGGCCCTGCGTGCGTGGCGGGCGGGCGGCGAAGGACTGCACCTTCGTCCAGGCGGCATCGAGACCGACCTGCGCGGCGTCGATGCCGAGGTCGGCGAGCGTCCAGGACTCAACCGGCTTCTTCTTCGCGGCCATGATCCCCTTGAACGACGGGTAGCGCGGCTCGTTGATCTGGTCGGTGACCGACACCAGGGCCGGCAGCGTGGCCTGGATCGTCTGGGTCGAGACGTCGCCGTCACGACGGATCGTGACGGTCCCGCCCTCGACGGTGAGCTCGGAAGCGAAGGTCACCGCGGGCAGGCCGAGGCGCTCGGCCAGCATGGTGGGCACCACGCCCATCGTGCCGTCGGTGCTCGCCATGCCGGTGACGACGAGGTCGACGGGTGCGTCGCCGCCGACCTTCTTGATCGCCTCGGCGAGGACGAGCGAGGTCGCGATGGCGTCCGAGCCATGGATCGCCGCGTCGTTGACGTGGACGCCCTTGTCGGCACCCATCTGCAGCGCCTTCTTGATGGCGTCGGCCGCCTGGTCGGGGCCCACCGTGAGGACGGTGACCTCACCTTCGCCCGCCTCGACGATCTTCAGGGCCTCCTCGACGGCATACTCGTCGAGCTCGGACAGCAGGCCGTCGACGTTCTCGCGGTCGGTCGTGTTGTCAGATGCGTTGAACGTGCGCTCGGCCTGGGCGTCGGGCACGTACTTGACACAGACGACGATGTTCAT
>NZ_BAAGRF010000049.1:0-1791 GCF_054783095.1 Intrasporangium mesophilum
GACCGCGAGCACCCCGACCGCGAACAGCCCGACCGCGAACAGCCCGACCGCGAGCACCCCGACCGCGAACAGCCCGACCGCGAGCACGGCGAGCACGGGCACCAGCGCGGATGCGGCCGGCGCTGCGCGGGGCGCCGGCGGTAGCGGGCGGCAGACCGAGGAGTCCACCACGGACCCCGAGACCTTCGCCGCGGCCGTGGAGGGCGAGCTGGCCGCGTTCGAGCTCGGGGAGCGGGCCAAGGCCGTCGTGGACGCACGACAGCTGGACGCCCTGGCGCGGATGCACGCCTCGATGAGCGCCGAGTTCCGGGCCCGCGAGGCCCAGACCTGGGTCGGGCGGACCCCGCTGACCGTGCACGAGGCCGTCGTCCTGGAAGTCGTCGCGGCCACCGGGCTGGGCGAGTCCGAGGTCGGGCTGCGTCTGGACCTGGCGATCGCCCCGGCGTCCCGGGCCGGGTTCCTGCGCGAGCAGGTCGCCCTGGGCCGCACCACGATGGCCCGCGCCACCCAGGTCGTGCACGCCACCCGCCACCTCGACGACCAGCACGCCGACACCGTGGCCCGCGCGGTGCTGGCACCGACCCGAGACGGCACCGGCCTCGCCGGTGCGTTGTTCCGGCAGCGGCTGCGCCGGGCCGTCATCGCCGCCGACACCGACCACGCCGCGCGCCGACGCGCCGCGCGGGACAGGATCGGCGCCTTCGCGCAGGTCCACGACGACGGCACCGGCACCCTGACGGTCATCAACGACGCCGAGAAGATCGTGGCCGCCATCGACCGCGCCGACACCGCCGCCCGCGGCGCCCGCGCCGGCGGCGACCCCCGCACCCTGGACCAACTGCGCGCCGACTTCCTCACCGGCGCAGCCATGTTCGCCGGCACGCCGGACCGACCGACCACCTCGTCCACCACATCCAGCACGTCGAGCACGTCGATCACGTCCACGCCGGCCACCAACGGATGGTCCCCACCGCCGGGAACGGCACCGCCGGGAACGGCACTGCCGGAAGCGGCACTGTCGGCCGGGCACCCCAACGCGCGCGACGACGCTGGCGCGGGTGTACCCGCCGATGTAGCGAGCCACGCGCGCGATGGCGCGGTCGGCGGTGTCCCGGGCGGTGTGGAGAGCCACGCCCGCGATGGCGCGGTCGGCGGTGTCCCGGGCGACGTGGAGAGCCACCCGCGCGACGACATGGTCGGCGCCGTCCCGGGCAATGTGGACAGTGACGCGGGCGGCGATGCCGTGGACGACGCGGCCGCTGTGGCGGGCGGTGTCGAGGCGGAGGATGGCGGGTCGGGCGCCGGGTTCTGGCGACGGCCGCCGGCCACGGTCTGGATCATCGTCCCGTTCAGCACCGCCGCCGGCCTGGACGACCAGCCGTGTGAGCTGCCCGGCCACGGCTGGGTCAGCGCCGCCCACGCCCGCCAGATCATCACCGCACCCGGCTCGATCTGGCACACCCTCTACGCCGACGCCCCCACCGGCCACGCCATCCGGCTCACCCACCCCGGCTACCGCCCCACCGCCGAGATCATCCGCCACGTCCAAGCCGTCGACGGCCACTGCCGCGCCCCCGGCTGCACCGTCCCGGCCCACCGCTGCGACCTCGACCACGACATCCCCGCCCCACACGGGCCGACCTCGACCGACAACCTGTCCGCCACCCACCGCCAACACCACCGGATCCGCACCACCGGCCTCTGGACCACCGATCGCGACCCCGACATCGGCACCCTCACCTGGACCACCGCCGCCGGACGCACCTACACCACCCACCCCAAAGACTGGCT
>NZ_BAAGRF010000050.1:0-2240 GCF_054783095.1 Intrasporangium mesophilum
TGTCGACGACGCTCGAAAACGAGGCCATAGCGACGGTCGAAAACGAGGCCACCCAGACAGATTGGATGGGTGATCTCAGTGGAGGATTGGGCTCTGATCCGGCGGCTGGTCGCCGATGGTGTGCCGCAGCGTCAGGTCGCGCGGGATCTGGGGATCGGGCGGTCGACGGTCGAGCGGGCGTTGGCCTCGGACCGGCCACCGAAGTACGAGCGACCCTCAGTGCCGACGTCGTTCACGCCGTTCGAGCCGCTGGTACGGCAACTGCTGGCCGCGACGCCGGATATGCCGGCCACGGTGATCGCCGAGCGGGTCGGCTGGACCGGGTCGATCAGCTGGTTCCGTGACAACGTCCGACGGCTGCGGCCTGAACATCGGCCGGTCGACCCGGCGGACCGGTTGACCTGGCTGCCGGGTGATGCGGCGCAGTGCGACCTGTGGTTCCCGCCGCGGAAGATCCCGCTCGAGGACGGCACGAAGACGCTGCTGCCGGTGCTGGTGATCACGTGCGCGCACTCGCGGTTCATGCTCGCGCGGATGATCCCGACCCGGCACACGCAGGACCTGCTGCTGGGGATGTGGGAGCTGCTGCAACAACTCGGGCGGGTCCCGCGTCGGTTGATCTGGGACAACGAGTCCGGCATCGGCCGCGGCAACCGGCACGCCGACGGGGTCGGCGCGTTCACCGGCACCCTGGCCACCAGGCTGCAGCGGCTCAAGCCGTACGACCCGGAGTCCAAGGGCGTTGTGGAGCGACGTAACGGGTTCTTCGAGACCTCGTTCATGCCCGGCCGCGAGTTCAGCTCCCCGGGTGACTTCAACACCCAGTTCACCGACTGGCTCACGATCGCCAACAGCCGGATCGTGCGCACCATCAAGACCCGCCCGGTCGATCGGCTCGACGCCGACCGGGCGGCGATGCTGCCGCTGCCACCGGTGGCCCCAACGGTCGGGTGGGTCAACCGGGTCCGGTTGGGGCGCGACTACTACGTCCGCGTCGACTCATCGGACTACTCCGTCGACCCGGCCATGATCGGCCGGTTCGTCGAGGTGACCGCCGACCTGTCCCGGGTCGAAGTCCGCCACGACGGACGCCTCGTGGCCCGTCACGAGCGGGTCTGGGCACGCGGGACGACCATCACCGACCCGGCCCATGTCGCGGCCGCGAAGGTGTTGCGCGAGCAGTACCAGCAACCTGCCCGGGCAGCTGGTCCGGTGCCCGATACACACGAGGCACTGGTGCGGGACCTGGCCGACTATGACCGTGCCTTCGGCCTCATCGACGGCAGCCTCGGCAGCGTCGACGGATTCATCGAGGAGCCGGTCGACGTCCTGGCTGACGGCTCCGTGGATGAGGAGGTGGCGTGATGGCGACCACCACGAGCAAGACCAAAACCGACGCCACGGAGGCGCTCAAGCAGCTGACCTACCTCGCCGCCGCGTTGAAGGCCCCGCGGATCACCGAAGCCGCGGGCCGGCTGGCCGACCACGCCCGCGACGCCGGGTGGACCCACGAGGAGTACCTGGCCGCGGTCCTGGATCGTGAGGTCGCCGCCCGCAACGCCTCCGGCGCCCAGCTCCGCATCCGGGCCGCCGGGTTCGCCGCGCGCAAGACGATCGAGGAGTTCGACTGGGACGCCCAACCCGCCGCCCGGCAGCAGATCGCCGCCCTGGCCTCCGGCGGGTTCCTGACCGAGGCCCGCAACGTCGTGCTGCTCGGCCCGCCCGGCACCGGCAAGACCCACCTGGCCACCGGCCTCGGGATCGCCGCCGCCCACCACGGCCACCGGGTCCTGTTCGCAACCGCGACCGACTGGGTCACCCGCCTCACCGACGCCCACCGCGCCGGCCGGCTCCCGGCCGAGCTGGCCCGGCTCCGCCGCTACGGGCTGATCATCGTCGACGAGGTCGGCTACCTGCCGTTCGAGCAAGACGCCGCGAACCTGTTCTTCCAGCTCGTCTCCTCCCGCTACGAACACGCCTCGCTGATCCTGACCTCGAACCTGCCGTTCAGCGGCTGGGGCGGCGTCTTCGGGGACCAGGCCGTCGCCGCCGCGATGATCGACCGCGTCGTGCACCACGCCGACGTCCTGACCCTCAAAGGCGCCAGCTACCGACTCCGTAACCGCGGAATCGACACCCTGCCCAGCATCCGAACCCAAGACCCGGCAGACTAGAAACACACGACCCGGTGGCCTCGTTTTCGAGCGTCGGATCGGCCTCATTTTTGAGCGTTGCCGACA
>NZ_BAAGRF010000051.1:0-9746 GCF_054783095.1 Intrasporangium mesophilum
GGGGCGGGCGCCGCAGGCGCCGCAGCGGCCGGTGCCGCCGCCGGGGCGGCAGCCGGCGCGGCAGGAACTGCCGCGGCAGGCGCCGGGGCAGCCTGCTTCGGCGCGGCGGGCGCCGCGCTGGGGGTCGCAACCTTCACGGCTGCGGGCTTGGTGTCGTCCTTCTTGTCGTTGCCGCCGGCGCGCAGCTCAGCGGGGAACGTCTCCTTGATCTTGCGGACGACGGGGGGCTCGATCGTCGACGATGCCGACCGGACGAACTCCCCCTGGCTCTTCAAATGTGCGAGCAGGGTCTTGCTCTCGACTCCGAGCTCCTTCGCGAGCTCGTAGACCCGGACCTTAGCCACATCTCTCCTGTCTCGGTCCGACCTGACAGGAGTGGCCGAACCATGGTTATTGCTGGGGCTTGCTCATCGCTGAGTACTCATCGGGTGCTCATAGCGTTTCAACCCGCCTTGGTTCTTTTGACTGATCTATTGACTGATCCAACTCGCGTGGCCACCGCATCTGGCTGCGGCCACACGTCCTGCTACGGGCGCTGGATGCCGAGGTGTTGTGCGACCGCGCTCACGTCGACCGCAGCCTGCAGGCGCAGGGCACGTCCGAACGCCTTGCGGCGCACTGCCAGCTCGAAACACTCGGGCGTCGGGTGCAGCCATGCACCACGTCCCGGCATCCGGTGTCTCGGGTCAGGATGGAGGGGAACCGGGGTGATCCCGGCATCTCTGTCCGTCGCCGCGACGACTCGCAGCAGTGCCGACCAGCTATCCGTCCCTCGACATCCCACACACGTGCGGGATGGCTCGGCACGGAGTCCAGTCCGGTCGGCCACAGACAAGTCTACCGCGTGCACGACGCTCCCCGCTCCACGGGGTGTCGCGCCCACCAGCATTCAACGCCTGGACACCTCTGGGTATGCCGCCCGCCACGTGAGGGGGCGAAACGTCGGTCGGCGTGTGCTGCGGAGTCGATGCTCACTCGTCGTCGGGGGCGGCCTGGACACCGCCGCCAGGCGCGTTGGCCGGCTCGGTGTCGGGCCGGATGTCGATGCGCCAGCCGGTCAGCTTCGCGGCCAGGCGGGCGTTCTGCCCCTCCTTGCCGATGGCGAGGCTGAGCTGGTAGTCGGGCACGACGACGCGAGCGGCGCGGGCCGAGCTGTCGACGATCTCCACGGACTGCACCCGCGCCGGCGACAGCGCCGCGGCCACGAAGACCGCGGGGTCCTCGGAGTAGTCGACGATGTCGATCTTCTCCCCGCGCAGCTCGGTCATGACGGCCCGGACGCGGGCGCCCATCGGCCCGATGCAGGCGCCCTTGGCGTTGACTCCCGGCACCTTGCTGTGGACGGCGATCTTGGTGCGGTGCCCGGCCTCGCGGGCCAGCGCGGCGATCTCGACGGTGCCGTCGGCGATCTCCGGGACCTCGAACTTGAAGAGCGTGCGCACCAGGTTGGGGTGGGTGCGGCTGAGGCCGACCTGAGGGCCCTTGGGGCCACGCTTGACACTCACGACATAGCAGCGCAGGCGCTCCCCGTGGACATAGCGCTCCCCCGGCACCTGCTCCGCGAGCGGCAGGATCCCCTCGACCGTGCCGAAGTCGACCAGCACGTTCCGGGGGTCCTGGCTCTGCTGGATGATGCCCGAGATGACATCGCCCTCCCGGCCTTTGAAGTCGCCGAGGATGGCCTCGTCCTCGAGGTCGCGCAGCCGCTGGACGATGACCTGACGGGCGGTCGACGCGGCGATCCGCCCGAACCCCTCAGGCGTGTCGTCGAACTCGGGACCGGGCTCGGCTCGCACCGGCCGCTCACCGTCGTCCGACTCGAGCAGCTCACCCTCCTCACGAGCCCAGACCACGACGTGGCCCGTCTTGCGGTCGAGCTCGACGCGGGCGATCTTGTAGCTGCCCTCGGTGCGGTGGTACGCGACGAGCATCGCCTGCTCGATGGCCGGGATCAGCACGTCCAGACTGATGTCGCGTTCCCTCTCCAGGGCTCGCAAGGCGGCCAGGTCGATGTCCATCAGAGGTCCCCTTCCACGGCGGACGCCACGTCCGCATCATCGTCAGTCACGTCAGTGACGTCGTCGGTCACGTCGCTGCTCGCCCCGGCCGGCTCGGCGCGCTTGAACTCCACCTGCACCACGCCGCGCTGGACCGTGTCGAGGTCGAGCGTCACCTCGCGCGCAGGCGTCTTGCGGGTCGCCTCGACCGACAGCGTGAGGCGGTCGGCGCCGACATCGACGAGGCGACCGGTGTCCGTGCCGTCGGTGTGCACGACCTCGACGAGGCGGCCGACCTGCCGACGGAGCTGGTCGCGCGAGGTCAGCGGCCGGCCCACGCCGGGAGACGACACCTCGAGGACGTACGGGCTCTGGCCCATCACGTCTCCGGCGTCGAGCTCATCGCTGACCGCCCGCGTCGCGTCGGCCACCGCGTCGAGGCTCATGGGAGGGACGGTGCTCGTCGTGTCGGCCGCGTCGAGGTCGCTGATGTCGGTGTCGACGAGCACGCGCACCACCCGGCGCTTGCCGGCCGGAGACACCGAGACGTCCTCGACGACCAGCCCGAGAGGCGCGAGCACCGGCTCGAGCGCCGCCTTGATCTGCTGGGCCGTGGTCATGCTCGACGCCTCCCTTTTTCTCGAATGCCGCGACGACGCGCCGCCGGGTGCCGGGAGCGCGGAAACCCCGCGGTGCCCTCCACTCTATCGGCGGTGGGGGGTCCTCGCAGACCGCCCAGCGCGTGCGAAGATCACCGCATGGACGGCGACACCCGTGGACTCGGGTCACGGGTGATGAACCACCTCGGCAACCCGCCCCGCCGCCTGTTCGTCGTCGGTGGGGCTGCCGCGGTCCTGGCGGTCCTCGTCGACGGCGGGCTCCGGCTCGACCTGCCCCAGCCGACGCCACCACCTCGGACCCGCAAGAAGGCGCCCGACGAGGCGCTCCTGCTCGAGGTCGTCGGCGACCTGCAGGTGCTCATCGACGGTGAGACCGCCGTGCTGGCGGGGTCCGGCGCGAGCGCAACGGTGCGACGGCTGCGCGCCGTGCAGACCGAGCAGCTCCGAGTCCTCAAGGGACGGCTCACCAACGCCGGGGTGCCGACCGCCGTCATCAACGCCGCGGTGGCGAGGGCACGTGCCGGCAAGGCGGCCCCGACGCCTCCGACGACAGCGACCGGCACGACCGGCACACCCACCACCCCCGCTGGCACGCCGAGCACGACGTCCGCGACCCAGGCGGCCCGACGGACCATCCGCACGCGCGCCCAGCTCGCCGCCGCCCTCGACTCCCTCACGGCCGCCGACTGGGACCAGGTCGCCAAGGCGACTCCGCAGGCCCGCGAGCTGGTGGCGGCGGCATACGGCGTCCGTCTCGCCGGGGCGGTCCTGCTCGGGCGCGATGTCGAGCCCGGCCCGGCCAGCCCCGCACGGACCGAGATCATCGACCGCACCCAACCACTCGTGTACGCGTTCGAGGTAGCGGCGGCACAGAGCCGCGGCGACGAGCAGTCACGAGCTGCCGACACGCTCACCTCGCTGGGCCGCCTCGGGGTCAGCCTCTCGAGCGCCACCGGCTCGGAGCCGAGCGGCTGGGCCCTGCCCTTTCCCGTCACCACGCCCGAGGACGCCGCCCGCCTGGCCACGGACGTGCTGCGCACGGCCGTCGACGCGGCCACCGATGCAGCTGGGTCGAACCCGACCGGTGCGGCGCTCGAGGACGTCGGTCGCTGGACGGCACACGTGCAGGCCCTGGCAACGAAGTGGGACGTGCCGCTCACGCCCTTTCCCGGGGCCTCGGCGTGAGCATCGACCTGGTTCCCGCCCACTTCGCACACGCAGTGAGCGGGTACGCCGCCGACGGCTACGTCTCCGGCGAGGACTGGCTCGCCTCCCTGCCGGCCCTGCTCGTCGACCTGCTCGACGAGTGGGAGCTCGAGCCCATCGGCCGGAGCATGAGCGGAGCCTGCTCGGTGGTCGTGCCGGTGCGGCTGTTGGGTGGCGGACGCGAGGTCGTGGGCGCGAGCGGGGAGGGGGTGCTCAAGGTGACCTGGCCGCACCCCGAGGCGGCGACCGAGAGCATCGCGCTGCAGAGCTGGAACGGCCACGGCTCGGTGCGGCTCGTGCGGGCCGACCCGGCCCGCTTCGCGCTGCTGCTCGAGCGGCTCAACCCACGCGACCTGACCAGGGTCGACATCGACGAGGCGTGCGGCGTCATCGGCGACCTCCTGCACACCCTGCGCAGGCCTCCCCACCCACGAGTGCCCGCGCTCACGGCATACGCGCAGCGACAGGCGCGTGAGCTGCGCGACGCCCCGGCGCTGCTCCCCCGGCGCTATCTCGACCAGGCGGCCGCCTTGGCGGGCGAGCTCGTCGCGCGGCCGCCGGTCGAAGACCGTCTTCTGCACACCGACCTGCATTTCGAGAACGTCCTTGCGGGGTACCGCACCCCGTGGCTGGCCATCGACCCCAAGCCGATGGCCGGCGACCCGGCGTTCGAGGTGGCACCGGCGTTGTGGAACCGCTCCGACGAGCTCGGGACCGGCTCGCAGATCCGGTGGTCGCTGCGCCGCCGGCTGGAGATCATCTGCGATCGCGCCGGCATCGACGAGGGACGTGCGCGCGCCTGGACGATCGTTCGTGAGGCCGACAACGGCCTCGACGCGGCGATGTCGGCACGGTCCGGTGCCGACCGGGACACCCAGGCGTGGGCTCGGGAGAGGGTCAGCCTGGCGGTCATGATCATCAAGGCGATGAACGACTGAGGCTGCTCCGACCACCTCGTGGGACGCGGGATCAAATCGTTTCGATATCGAACGCTTGAACCCTTAACCTTGTCCGGCACCCCCCAACACTTCGATGTCGAAAGGCACTCGCATGCCTCGCCTTGCCATGCCCACCTTCCGTGAACCGCGCACGGCCATGCCGTCGCCGGCTCGCGAGATAGCACGCATCGCCGTGCCGGTGAGCATGGAGTTCGTCCTCATGCTGGTGCTCAACTTCGTCAACCAGATCGTCGTGGGCGGCCTCGGCGCGACCGCGATCGCCGCCGTCGGCTTCTCCAACAGCCTCACCTTCATCCTCGGTGTCACCCTTGGCGCGCTGGGCACCTCGGTGGCCATCCTCGTCGCGCGCGCTCACGGTGGTGGCCGGCACGAGACGCTCGACCACACCGTCACCGCGGCGGTCGTCGCCGCGCTCGTCCTCGGTGCCGTCGTGTCGTTCGTGCCATGGCTGTTCTCGGACCACCTGCTCGGGCTCGTGGGAGCCTCCCCGTCGGTCGCGGCCGCCGGCACCGACTACTTCCGGCTGACGGTGCTGGCCACGCTGCCCGTCGTGCTCAGTGCGGTCATGTCGGGAGTGCTGCGCTCGGTCGGCCGCGCCACGAGCCCGATGATCGCCACGATGATCACCGTCGTCGCAAACTCCGTCATCGCCTACTCCCTCGTCACCGGTGTCGGCCCCCTGCCTGCGCTCGGGGTCGCCGGAGCCGGCTGGGCGACCCTCGTCACGGCGACGGCGAAAGCGCTCATCCTCGCCTGGATGGCGTACGGCCCGCGGCGTGTCGTGCGCTGGAGCCTCCCGGACGACCTGGGCGGATGGCGCACCGTCATCGTGCCCCTCTTCGTGCTCGCCCTGCCCCTGGGTGTCACCGAGCTCTTCTGGACCGTCGGGACGTTCCTCTACAACGTCGTCTTCCAGCAGCTCGGCGACGAGGCCCTCGCTGCGGCGCAGATCGTCACCACCCTCGAAGGCATCTTCGTCGTCGGCAGCATCGGCCTCATGGCGGCGACGACGGCACTGGTCGGCCGATCGGTCGGTCGCGGTGACATCGCCGACGCCGTGGCGTGGGTGCGGCGGGTCAAGAAGGCGGGCGTCGGCACGGCGATCGCCTTCGGCGTGCTCTTCGCCGTGTCGGTGCTGCTCCTCGACCCGCTGTACGGCGAGGCCGGCCAGAACGTGCGCCTCATGGCCGGGGTCGGCATCCTGCTCAACGCCGCCTTCCAGGTCGTCAAGGTCCGCAACATGATCGTCGGTGCCGGGGTGCTGCCCAGCGGGAACGACGTGCGCGGTGTCATCCTCGGCGACGTCGTCGGCGCGTTCGGGGTCGGCCTGCCACTCGCGGTCCTGCTCGGCCTGCACACGCCGCTCGGCTTCGTGGGGGTCTTCGCCGCCCGCATCGTCGAGGAGCTCGTCAAGCTGGCGATCTTCAGCTACCGCGCCCGCCGGATCAAGTGGGAGCAGCTCGTCGCCACCGCTGCCTGATCCCCGTGTGTCGCCTAGCGTGAGGGGATGAGCAACCGCCTCGGCGAGGCCACCAGCCCGTACCTGCTGCAGCACAAGGACAACCCCGTCCACTGGCAGGAGTGGGGCCAGGAGGCGTTCGCCGAGGCGCGCCGGCGAAACGTGCCGGTGCTGCTGTCGGTCGGGTATGCCGCGTGCCACTGGTGCCACGTCATGGCTCACGAGTCGTTCGAGGACGAGACGGTCGCAGCGGCCGTCAACGAACGCTTCGTCGCCGTGAAGGTGGACCGCGAGGAGCGTCCCGACATCGACGCGGCATACATGTCTGCAGTGCAGGCCACGACCGGTCAGGGCGGCTGGCCGATGACGGTCTTCCTCACCCCCGAGGGCGAGCCCTTCTTCGGCGGGACCTACTTCAACCGCACGCAGTTCCTCCGCATTCTCGCGGCGCTCGACGACGCGTGGCGCACGAGGGAGCAGGAGGTGCGCGCCTCCGGCACCCACATCGCGTCCACCCTGGCCGGGGCGCTGCGGGCACCCGAGCCGTATGCCGTCGAGCCGGACGCGCTGTCCCGCGCTGTCACCGTGCTGTCCCGCCAGTTCGATGCTCGCGCAGGCGGTTTCGGTGGCGCCCCCAAGTTCCCGCCGTCGATGGTGCTCGAGTTCCTGCTACGGCACCACCACCGCACCGGGGACCACCTGGCGCTGGAGATGGCCGAGCAGACCCTCGAGACGATGGCGCGCAGCGGCATGTACGACCAGGTGGGTGGCGGGTTCGCCCGGTACGCCGTCGACGCCGACTGGGTGGTGCCGCACTTCGAGAAGATGCTCTACGACAACGCCCTGCTGCTGCGCGCCTACGCGTCATGGTGGAAGGTGAGCCGGAACCCGCTGGCGGAGAAGGTGATTCGTGAGACTGCCGCATTCCTCATCGACGAGCTCGGCACGCCCGAAGGTGCTTTCGCATCGTCGCTCGACGCCGACACCGACGGCCAGGAGGGGCTCACCTACGTCTGGACGCCGGGCCAGCTGCGCGACGCCCTCGGTGCGGATGCGGACGCAGCCGCCCGGCTGTTCGTGGTGACGGCCACCGGCACGTTCGAGCACGGCAGCTCGACGCTCCAGCTGCCGGCCGACCCCGCCGACGCCGCCTGGTTCGCCGACGTTCGCGCGCGCCTGGCGACCGCGCGCTCGGCCCGCCCCCAGCCGGGGCGAGACGACAAGGTCGTCTGCTCCTGGAACGGCCTGGCCATCGGTGCCCTCGCCGGGGCCGGCGCGGCCCTGGGTGTCGAGGAGTGGGTGGCAGTCGCCCGCCGATGCGCCGGCTTCGTGGTCGACACCCACCTGGTCGAGGGGGTGCTCTACCGTGCGTCCCGCGGCGGCCTCGTCGGCACCGCCCGCGCCGTCGCCGACGACCACGGGAACCTCGCGGATGGGCTGCTCGCGCTGCACCAGGCCACGGCCGAGACCCAGTGGCTCGACGTCGCCCGATCCATCCTCGGCACCGCCACCCAAGACTTCGCCGCCGGCGACGGCGGTTTCCACGACACCGCCGCCGACGCCGAGTCCCTCTACCTGCGCCCACGAAGCGCCGCCGACAACGCCGAGCCCTCCGGCCAGTCGGCGCTCGCGGGTGCGCTCGTGACCCTCGGCGCGCTCACCGGCGACCCGGCAGCGCTGGATGCCGGAATGGCCGCGACCGCGGCCGGCCTCGGGCTCGGTGTCCACGAGCCGAGGTTCGGCGGGTGGTCCCTGGCGGTGGCCGAGGCCGTCGTCAGCGGGCCGCTCCAGGTCGCGGTCGTCGGAGACGGACCAACAGCGGACGCCCTCGAGAGGGTGGCGCGGGAGTCCGCCAGCCCAGGCCTCGTCGTGGTCCGTGGCGAGCCCGACGCTCACGACGTGCCGCTGCTCGCGGGCCGGAGCCTCGTGGCCGGGCAGCCGGCGGCCTACGTCTGCCGCGGCATGGTCTGCGACCTGCCGACGACCGACCCCGCCGTCCTGGTCCACCAGCTCGGCCCCCATACGGCGGAGGGCGAGCCCTAGGGTGCCGGTGGCTGCGATGCTTCGTGCTCGGCGCTGCTGTCGATCGTCAGGTCAAGGTAGGCCGCTCAGTGTGCCTGGTGTCAGGAGGGTGTGCGGAAAGGATGCTGTCCCTGTACCCGCTGAGGCGGGGAGGTGAGCCGAGCGTTGTCGCGGCACCGGTCGCGTTCCTCGCCTCGGTCGACGCAGCGTGGATCACCGGCACGCGGGCTTGGTCAGGCCCACGCGAAGACCGACCAAGCCACACGTTTACCTGCGCCAGATGAGGTTTGCATTCGGTTGTCAGTGGTGGCTTCTATCCTTGGAGACATGCAAACAGCGGCAACCACCCAGCCCGACACGCTGGCTCCCGGCGCGCCCGGGACCCGCACATCGCGAGCCGGGACGCCTGCCCTCGCCGCGGGCGCTCCCGCCGACTCGTGCGACGGCGATGGGGTCGGTGGCCTGGTCGGGACGCTGGGGTCGCTCGTCGAGGTGCTCCAGGACACGCTCGAGACCCCGACCTGGGCCCTTCCCGAGCCCGCTATCGGCGAGGCGCTGGCCCGGGCCCAGCGGGTCCGGGCCTTGGCAGATACCCTGACCGTCCTTCTGGCCGGGGAGGCCGACAGCCGCGGCATCGGCACCCCCGACGGGCTCTCCCGGACCGACTGGCTCCGGGCCGCCGCGCCCGACCTCGACCCGGCCGCCGCGCCCACCCTGGCCCGCGTCGCCGGCGCCCTGCATCAGCCCCGATGGGCCGACCTGGCCAGCGGCGTCGCCCAGGGACAGGTGACGACCGCTCAGGCTGGGCTCATCCTGCGGTTCCACGACGACCTGGCCCGGGTCGCCGACCCCGACCATCTCGACGCCATCGTGTCCTCGATGGTGGAGGCCTGCCCGGCCCTGACGATGCGGGAGCTGGGCCGGCTCACCGGACACGCGCGAGCCAGCCTGAAACCCCCGGCCGAGCTCGATGCCAGCGACACCGCGATGCGGCTCGGGCGGGCCCTGACCCGGATCCGGACCACCACCGCCTACACCGAGTACCGGCTCCGGCTGGACCCCGAAGGCGCCGCCATCCTCGACGCCGCCATCGACCCCCTGGCCCGACCCCGACCCGACCACCACTGCACCCCCACCAACACCCCCAGCAGCACCCCCAGCGCGCACAGCCCAGACAGCGCAGACAGCGCCGACAATGCAGACAGCACAGACGGCGCGCCGCGCGACACCAGCGCGGCCGAAGCGGGCGAGGCCGGCCCCGGCGACGGCCGGACCGGCGACGCCTTCGCCCGTCAGTTCGGCAGCGGGTCCGGCAGCGGGTCTGGTCAGGGGGACCCGCGCACCGCCTCGACCCGCCGCGCCGACGCCCTGCTCGAACTGATCGGACGCGCCGTGGCCGCCCCCCCACGGCGTCACCCGCACCCCCCGCACCCAGCTGGTCATCACCATCACCCTGCAAGCCCTGCTCGGCCAGCTCCGCGGC
>NZ_BAAGRF010000052.1:0-10434 GCF_054783095.1 Intrasporangium mesophilum
CCCACCCGTCCCGGTCGAGTGGGCGCCCCACCCCACCCGTTCCGGTCGAGTGGGCGCCCCACCCCACCCGTCCCGGTCGAGTGATCGCCCCACCCCACCCGTCCCGGTCGAGTGATCGCCCGGTCCCACGCGCCCCAGCCACGTGTGGCGGGTGGGGCGGGGCGCCCACTCGACGAGAGGCCGCCTCCAGTCACGCATCACAGTCGACTGAGGCGAGGGGACGGAGCGCTCACTCGACTGGGGGAGTGGACGGAGAGGTCAGTCGAGCGGGGTGACGTCGGGGCGCTTGGCGAGGCGGTTGTCGCCCGACGACCGCCCGGTCAGCCGCCGGTGCACCCACGGGCCGACGTACTCACGCGCCCACTGGGCGTTGGCCTGCAGCGCCTCGCGCCGGCTGATCGGCGGCGCGGGGTCGAGCGGTCGGGTCCAGTCGTGGTCCTCGCTCGGGTGACCCAGTGCCTCGAGGGCAGCCAGCGCGACGCGCCGGTGCCCTTCGCTCGTCATGTGGATCCGGTCCTCGGCCCACATCCGCCAGTCACGCAGTGCGTGCAGGCCCCACTGGTCGATGACGTGCGCGCCGTGCCGCCGGGCGATGCTCCAGATGTTCGAGGTGTGGATCGCGGCCCGGCCGCGAGTCGCCTTGACCAGCGGGGCATCCGCGGGGTCGACGGGTGTGGCCATGAGAACGTCGGCCCCAGTGGAGCGGATCTTCGCGACCGCGTCTTCGAGTCGGGCCGCCAGACCGTCGAGGTCGGCTTTGGGCCGCAGGATGTCGTTGCCGCCACCGACGATGCTCACGAGGTCGGGCTCGAGGGCGAGGGCCATGTCGAGCTGCGGACCGACCACATCGGCGAGCTTGCGGCCGCGGACTGCGAGGTTCGCATAACCGAAGTCCTGCCCGTCCGCCCTCGCCAGCAGCGACAGGTGCGCCGCGAGCCGGTCGGCCCAGCCGGCATACTCCCCGTCGTGCGCCAGCGCGGGGTCGTCGTCGCACATGCCCTCGGTGAACGAGTCGCCGATAGCGACGAAGCGGGTCCAGATGCGGCCGGCCGGTGCGCCGGGAATGGGCTGGGTCACGTCAGGCTCCAGTCGATCGGTGCAGCACCCTGCTGGGCGAGCAGCTGGTTGGTGCGGCTGAACGGCCGGGAGCCGAAGAAACCGGACCGTGCGGACAGCGGTGACGGGTGGGCGCTCTCGATGCGCGGGACCCCGCCGAGCAACGGGCCGAGCGACTGCGCCTGCCTGCCCCAGAGGATGGCGACGAGCGGACCGCCGCGTGACGCGAGCGCCGAGATCGCTTGGTCCGTAACGGTTTCCCAACCCTTGCCCTGATGGCTGGCGGGCTTGCCGGGCTGCACAGTGAGCACTCTGTTGAGCAGCATCACACCGCGCTCGAACCATGGCGACAGGTCGCCGTTGGCCGGCGTCGGCAGGCCGAGGTCGGTGCCCAGCTCCTGGTAGATGTTCTGCAGCGAGCGCGGGACCGGCCGGACGTCGGGAGCAACGCTGAAGCTGAGGCCGACCGGATGGCCGGGCGTCGGGTACGGGTCCTGACCGACGACGAGCACGCGGACGTCGGGCAGCGGTCGGGAGAACGCTCGCAGCACGGCCGGGCCGGCCGGAAGGTACCCGCGGCCGGCCACGAGCTCGGCGCGCAGGAAGTCGCCCATCGACCTGATCGTCGGAGCGACCGGCTCGAGTGCCGGGACCCACGTCGGGTGGACGAGCTCATTCAGGGGTCGCGCAGACACGCACCACAAGGTACCGCCGCGCGCGCCGCCTCCTCACCTCGAGTGGCCCCGCGGTCACACGACCGGTGGGGCTGGTGGCGTGGCGGGGCCACTCGACGTGGGGCTGGTGGCGTGGCGGGGCCACTCGACGTGGGGCTGGTGGGGTGGCGGGGCCACTCGAGCTGGGGCTGGTGGGGTGGCGGGGCCACTCGAGCTGGGGCTGGTGGGGTGGCGGGGCCACTCGACGTGGGGGATGCGACAGAATCGGGCCGATGAACGTCACGCTCCGCGGCCCGGCCCTCGTCGGCGACTCCGTCCTGCCCGATGTCGTCGTGCGCACCGACGGCGACCGCATCACGGCGGTCACCCCGCTCGGCCGCACGGCCGTCCCACCGCCCGAAGCGCAGGTCGTCGGGGAGACGATCGTGCCGGCATACGTCGACATGCACTGCCACGGCGGCGGCGGGACGGCGTTCACCGACCTGCGTGACGAGTCCGCCGCGGCGACAGCGCGACACCATCACGAGCGCGGCTCGACGACGGTCGTGGCGAGCCTCGTCACGATGAGCCCGCGCGATCTCGAGCGCGGCGTCGCGATGCTCGCCGAGCTCGCCGACGACGGGATCGTCGACGGGATCCACCTCGAGGGGCCATGGCTGTCCGAGGCACGGTGCGGGGCGCACGACCCGGCGCTGCTGCGGGACCCGAGCCTCGAGGAGGTCGAGCGCCTCCTGTCCGTCGGGCGCGGGCACCTTCGCCAGGTGACGCTGGCGCCCGAACGGGACCACGGCCTGGATCTCGTCCGGTGGCTCACGAGCGCCGGCGTCCACGCTGCGGTCGGGCACACGACGGCGACGTTTGCGCAGGTCGAGCAGGCTGTTGCCGCCGGAGCGGACATCGGTACGCACCTGTTCAACGGCATGGACCCATGGCACCACCGCAAGCCCGGCGCGGTCGCGGCGTTGCTCCGCTCGGCCGCGCGAGGCGAGGTCACGCTCGAGCTCATCGCCGACGGCACCCACCTGTCCGACGACTCCATGCGCACGGTTCTCGACCTCGTCGGGCCGGGGCAGGTGGCGTTCGTCTCGGACGCGATGGCAGCCGCCGGGGTCGGCGACGGCGCGTACGTCCTCGGCGACCTGTCCGTCGTCGTCGAACGCGGCGTCGCTCGGCTGACCCACAACCCCGACGGCACGTCGCCGGGGTCGATCGCCGGCGGCACGAGCCACGTCGCCGACATCGTCGCCCGTGCGGTTGCCGCCGGTGTCCCGCTGGCGTATGCCGCCCGCTGCGGAGGGCGTACCCCTGCCCGAGCGCTGGGCCTGACCGACCGCGGCGTGCTGGCCGCGGGCGCGCGCGCCGACCTGCTGCTGGTCGGAGAGGACGCCCGCCCGGCCCGCGTCATGCGTGCTGGACGGTGGCTCGACTGATGGGAGGCGGTCGGGGCGACCGCGCTCGTGGGCTTAGGCTCGCTCGGTGACCTCACCCCGCTGGACCACCGCCGTCTTCGACCTGGACGGGACGCTGGCCGACACGATCAACCTCATCGTGGAGTCGTACCAGCACGCCTTCCGCAGCATCCTCGGTCGCGAGGAGGACCCCGCCGTCATCCGGTCGTGGATCGGCCGGCCCCTGATCAGTGCGTTCCGCGACCACTCGCCCGAGCACGCTGATGAGCTCTACGAGACGTACCTCGCCTGGAACGCCGACAACACCGAGCGGCTCATCCGCGGCTACGACGGGGTGCGGGAGGTGCTGCGCGACCTCGCCGAGTCCGGCGTGCACGTCGGCGTCGCGACCTCGAAGCGCCGCGAGTCGGCCCAGCAGGCGATGGACCTGCTCGGGCTGAGCGAGTTCGTCGAGGTGCTCGTCGCCATGGAGGACACCGAGCGGCACAAGCCCGACCCGACCCCGCTGCTGCTCGCCCTCCAGCGGATGGGCCGGTCTTCGAACGACTCCGTGTACGTCGGTGACGCCGTCGTCGACGTGCTCGCGGGCAAGGCCGCCGGCATGGACACCATCGCCGTCACCTGGGGCGCCGGGCTGCCCGAGGCCCTGCACGGGGTCCGGCCGACCGCGATCGCGACCTCCGCGGACGAGCTGCGGGGCGCCCTGCTCGGCGTTGTCGTCCGGGTCGACTGACAGGACGTATGCCGCCCGGTGCCGGGTTCCGCGTGGGTGCCGGGTTCCGCGTGGGTGCCGGGTTCCGCGCGCGCACCGCGCAGTTCGTGCCTGTCATCGGACCCGGGGGGCGTGCGGGCAGGCGGCGAATAGCGGCTGGGTGGGCGTTCCGCGATCCGGCCAGGGCCTAGAGTCTCTGCGTGCACAGCTTCGACAAGGACGCCGACCACCTCGCCGTCGACAAGGTCCTGCGCTACGCGCGGGAGCGCCTGCTCATGGACCCGATCCCGCTCGACGGCGCCCAGACCGAGGACTACCTCCGGTCAGCGGCCGGCCAGACGATCACCCCGTCGGGTCTCGGCGCGACGCGGGCCATGGAGCTCTTCGAGCACACGCTCGCCCCGGCCTGCCTGTCGACCGACCACCCGCGCTACCTGTCGTTCATCCCGTGCGCGCCCACGCGTGAGGCCGCCGCGTTCGACGTCGTCGTCGGCGCATCCTCGATCTACGGCGGCTCCTGGATGGAGGGCGCGGGCGCCGTCTACGCGGAGAACCAGGCGCTGCGCTGGATCGCCGACCTCGCAGGCCTGCCGGACTCGGCGGGCGGCGTCTTCGTCCCCGGCGGCACCGTCGGCAACCTGTCCGCGCTCGTGGTGGCACGGCATACGGCTCGCGCTCGTGCAGTGGCCGACCACGCGGAGAGCGGGGTGACCGACCGCGCGGCCCCGCGGCCGTTCCGCATCGCGGCGACCGACAACGCCCACTCGTCCGTCGTGTCCATGGCTGCCGTCATGGATGCCGAGGTGTGCGGCGTCTCGGTCGACGAGGAGCTGCGGATGACCGGCACCGAGCTGCGGCGAACCCTCGAGAAGTACGGACCCGAGACGTTCTTCGCCGTCGTCGCGACGAGCGGGACCACGAACTTCGGCGTCGTCGACGACCTCGAGTCCGTGGCCGAGGTGTGCCAGGAGTTCGGGATCTGGCTGCACGTCGACGGCGCCTACGGCGGTGCGGGTCTCGCGGCGCCGTCGGTGCGCGACCTGTTCACCGGCATCGAGCACGCCGACTCGTTCATCGTCGACCCGCACAAATGGCTGTTCGCACCGTTCGACTGCTGCGCCCTGCTCTACCGTGCCCCGGAGCTGGCACGCGTCGCCCACACGCAGGAGGCCGGGTACCTCGACGTCATCACCAAGTCCACCGAGTGGAACCCGACCGACTACTCGATCGGCCTGACCCGCCGCGCTCGGGGCCTGCCGTTCTGGTACTCGCTCGCCGTGCACGGCACCGACGCCTACGTCGAGGCGATCGAGAGCACGCTCGAGGTGACCCGGTTCGCGGCCGAGGAGATCGCACGGCGGCCGTACCTCGAAGCCGTGCGCGAGCCCGACCTGTCGGTGGTCGTCTTCCGGCGCCTCGGCTGGGCACCGGATGACTACCAGGCCTGGACCGACCGGCTGCTGGGGCAGGAGTTCGCGTTCGTCGTGCCGACGTCGTTCCGCGGTGAGACGCTGACCCGGTTCGCCGTCGTCAACCCGCACACGACCAAGGAGGACGTCAACGCGATCCTGGATACGATGGCGTGACGTCCACGCGCTCCGGTGCGTGGACCCCTGTCGGCCCGTGTCATCGAGCGCCCAGCTCGGGGCTCGTGAGACGCCTGTGACAGATGGGGCAAAGGGGCCCGACACGATCGTCCGACACCCCCGTGGGGAGGCGCGGAGCTGAATGACACCGATGTTATTTCGGTCTAGGGTGAGAGCGGAGCCAACGCCACCCCTCGTGACCAGCAACCCGCCGCGCCGCCCCGCTTCCGGTACCACACGCAGCACCACACCCAGCACCTCCTCGAGCAACGCGGCCGACGAGACACCAGCACCACCTCAGCGAGACGAGGACATGAGCACAGACCACGCCACGGCCCAGTCGCACGGCCCCGAGCCGAGCGGACTGACGCCCCGCGACCTGGAGATCCTGGCGTTCGAGCGCCAGTGGTGGAAGTACGCCGGCTCCAAGGAGCAGGCGATCAAGGAGCTCTTCGACATGAGCTCCACGCGGTACTACCAGGTCCTCAACGCGCTGCTCGACGACCCCGACGCCCTCGAGGCCGACCCGATGCTCATCAAGCGGCTGCGCCGGATGCGCGCGAGCCGGCAGCGGGCGCGCACCAGCCGGCGCCTCGGCATCAACGTCTGACCCAGGTGCCTGGGTGGCGCGTCGGGCGGGGCTGTGGTTCGGCCCGGTTTGGCGCCATCTGTAGGCGATCCGGCCTGTTCGTTCACCCGTAAGTGGTTCACTTCCCACATGGCCGAGGTGCTGATCCGCCGCGCGGGGGCCGACGACGCTTTCGTCGTCGCAGCGCTGCACCTCCAGTTCGCTCGCGAGCTCGGTATGCCGTCCGAGCCGGGATACCTCGACCGCTTCGTCGACGCGTGGCTCGCCGAGCGGCCGGACCGGCCGACGTGGATCGCCGAGAGCCGGGGCGAGCACGCAGGCATCCTCGAGACGAGGCGGATCCGGGCGCTGCCGTGGCCGGGCCGCAAGGACGTCAGCTGGCTGCATGTCGGCGGCCTGTTCGTCGCGCCGGCCTGTCGCGACCGCGGGGTCGGCCGGGCGCTCACCGAGGCGATGATCGAGTGGTCGCGCACGACCGACGTGAAGTGGATCCGGCTCAACGCCCCGGATGCCCGCGCGCAGGAGTTCTACGAGCGGCTCGGGTTCAGCTCGCCGGGTCGACTCATGGAGTTCGACCTGCGCGACCCCTCGTGACCGCTGTCGGGGTGTGCCGTTCTAGGGTCGGTTCGTGGACCCAGCCCCGACCAACCCTCCCGGGCCTGACGACGGCGCGGCCACCGGTCGTGCGGTCCCTGGCCCGACGAACTCGCTCGTCGACATCGCCGGCATCCGAGTCGGGCACTGCACCCGCGACGAGCGGGGCTGGCTGACAGGTGTGACGGTGGTCGTAGCTCCACCTGGTGGCGCGGTCGCCGGGGTCGACGTGCGCGGCGGCGGCCCCGGCACCCGGGAGACGGACCTGCTCGACCCGCGCAACCTCGTCGACCGGATCAACGCCGTCGTGCTCGGCGGCGGCTCCGCGTTCGGGCTCGCCGCGGCCGACGGCGTGATGGATGGCCTGCTCGCCGACGGGCTGGGCTGGCCCATGGCGGACCCGCCAGACCCGGAGCGCGTCGTGCCCATCGTGCCTGCGGCCATCCTGTTCGACCTCGGACGAGGAGGCACCTGGGGCCACCGTCCGAGCGCGGCCGACGGCAGAGCGGCATACGGCTCGGCCTCGGGATCCTTTGTGGCACAAGGGAATGTCGGCGCCGGGACGGGAGCCAAGGTCGGCGGGTTCAAGGGAGGTGTGGGCTCGGCGAGCGTCGTGCTGCCTTCCGGGGCGAGTGTCGCCGCACTCGTGGTCGTCAACGCGGTCGGGTCTGCGGTCGACGAGGCCACGGGCCGGCCGTATGCCGTCGGGCTGGGTCTGCCGGGCGAGCTCGACCATGTCGGGTGGCCCTCGGAGTCCGAGCTCGAAGGGGCTCGCGCGCGCGCCGCCGAGCTGCCGGACCGGGCCGCGGGTACGCCTGGACTCGCCACGACCATCGGCGTCGTCGCGACCGACGCGACGCTGTCGAAAGCCCAGTGCCAGAAGGCTGCTGGGGTCGCACACGATGGTCTCGCCCGTGCGCTGAAGCCCGTTCACACACTCTTCGACGGCGACACGCTGTTTGCACTCTCGACGGGCGCGCGCGACACCTCGGACCCCGTCGAGCTCGCGCTGCTCATGGAGGCCGGGGCCGACTGCGTCGCGCGCGCGGTCGTGCACGGCCTGCTCGCGGCGACCTCTGTCGACCGCTCCGCGGACGGGGGAGTGGCACTGCGCTCGTGGTCCGACGCCTTCCCGTCCGCGCACAGTCCCTAGTCGAGTGTCCGCGTCGTCCCACGCGTCGGGGAGTCCTTCCTGCAGCTGGTGCCTGAGGAACCCCCCGACCCTCAGCAGGGCGGCTCTGCACACCCCCTGGCACCAGCGGCTGCTCGTCCACAGTGACGGCGAGCGGAGCTGTCTGCTCGGTCCTGCTCGGTGATGCTGGCGTCCATGAACCGGACCCGGCTCGCCGATCTCGCGGCGGCACAGGAGGGGGTCGTCTCCCGTGGCCAGGCTCTCGCTTGCGGATTGACTGACTCCGACATCGCGAGGTTGGTGCGGCGGCGAGAATGGGCGCGAGTCCATGACGGCATCTACGTCTCGCACACCGGCCCGCTGACCTGGCTCCAGCGCGCTTGGGCCGCCGTTCTGTTCCATGCGCCGGCCGCGCTTGCGGGACGGTCAGCGCTGCGGGTGCACCGGGTGCGGAGCGAGTCCGCGCCGTTGCGGGTCGTCAGTGACGAGCCGATCCACGTCGTCGTCGACCACCGCCGCCGCGTCTCAGCGCCGCCCGGGGTCATCGTCTCGCGGCGGGTCGGGTTCCACGATGTCGTCCAGGCCCACCTCAGCCCGCCGCGCCTACGCCTGGAGGAGGCATTGCTCGACGTAGCCTCTCGAGCCCGGTCGGACAGGGGTGCCATCGGCCTGCTCGCTGACGCATGTCAGGAAGGGCGCACCACGGCCGAGCGACTCCGGCGCGCGTTGGCTCGTCGTCGTCGACTGCCGCGACATCGCGTGCTTCTCGCAGTGCTGCGCGACATCGCCGAGGGTGCGATGTCGGTGCTGGAGCAGCGCTACCTCGTCGATGTCGAACGCCGGCACGGGCTGCCGCGCGCGCGGCGCCAGCGACGGCTCGTCGTGCGTCGTGGAGTGACGTTCCGAGATGTCGACTATGAGGAGCTCGCGACGACCGTCGAGCTCGATGGGCGCTGGGTGCACCAGACGGCGGCCGCTGCGTGGCTGGACTTCCTCCGTGACGTCGATACCGCAGTGCAGGGCGGGGTCACGGTGCGCGTGGGGTGGGTCCATGTCCTCGACCCGTGCAGTACGGCAGCCGCATTGGCGCCCTTGCTGGCCAGCAGGGGTTGGCTCGGCTCGCCTCGTCGATGCAGTCCGACCTGTGCCGTGGGTGCTGGATGACGGCCGGGTCCGGGAGTTCTCCGTGCGTGTGATGCGTGAAGAGCTCCCCCACTGTGTGTGGTGCCGCGGATGGTCTCAGGACACGTACTGCTCGATCAGGTCCGCTTTCAGCTGGCCCGCCAGCTCAGGACGAAGAGCCGCGAGCTCCCGGTCGGCCCCTGGCATCGCGTCGAGGACTGCCGTCGACGGGCTCACCGGGCGAGCCGCGAGGAGGCTCATCCGCAGGTCGTCGGGAGGGTGGGTGTCGTCCCAGCGACGGTCCGCCGCCATCGCTCTCAGTCGCGCCGCCTCCACCTCGGAATCGGTCAGAGCAGGCCGTGCGGCAACCTGCTCGAGGACCGCGAACGGGTCCTCGCGACGTCGCACGGCAGCGCCGGCGAGCGTGTGCAACCCGGCGAGGTTCGTGACGCTGGCAAACAGGCGAACCGTGGCGTCGGTGCCGGCAACGCGCGCGGCGTTGACGTCGGCGAGGTACTCGCGCCGCTGGCTCTCCACGGCCGCGAGGCGTTCGAAGACGAGGAGCAGCCCGACGAACGGCAGCGAGACGATGCGGAGCAGGGCCGAGCCCATCGCGTTGCTGAAGGCCTGTGAGGACTCGCTGTTCGGGTAGCCCGCGTAGAACTCGGAGTAGGCATCGCTCGGCAGCGGAGTGAGCATCGTTGCGAGCCCGAACAGGATCGTATGGGCGCCGGCGACGATCCTCGCGTGCAGCGTGTCCCGTCCACGCAGGTGGCCGAGCTCGTGGGCGAGCAAGGCGGCCCGTTGGTCCGACGGCAGGCAGGTCCACAGGGGCAGACCGATGACTAGGATGCTGCCGCGGCGCCAAGGCAGGCTTGCAACCGCCGCGTTGAAGTCGGTGCTGGCGGCGATGACCCGAGGGGGCGCCACTCCGACCCCGTTCGCGAGGTCGCGCACCAGCCTGTATACCTGAGGGAAGTCCGGCGACGGCAGCACGCGGACGTCAGCGTGCTCGCGCCGCGGGAAGATCTCGTATACGACAACCCATGCGAGCACGACCGCGACCCAACCGATGACGTTCTTCGGCTGGAAGGTGGCCCACACGAGCCAGGCCACACAGACCACAGCGACGACAAGCACCAGCACGCAGAACGTCAACAGCCCGGCCGACGACGGGGAGAAGCCGGACTCGCCTGAGGCGGCCATCTTGTCGTGCACTCGCTGGGAGGCGGAGTCGAGTGCCCTCCTCCGGGCGCGAGCGACCCATGAGAGCCGTTCCGCCTGGGCGGCGGCGGCCGGCTGCTGGGAGGTCGGGCTGAGACTGGGCGGCAGGTCTGACACGGCACGTCCTTCGCGTCGTTGGGTCCAGCCGGACTCTAGGCGAACCGGCTTCCTCGTGGCGTGTACCTGCCGAAGTCCGCGTGCTCAAGGGTGAACGCCACGCGCGGGGCGACAGCGCGATCGGGCCCTTCCGGATCTGGACGCTCCTATGGTTCGTCAAGGCGTGGTGGGTGCGTGTTCGAGTTGGCGGTATAGGTCTCTGGCGATGTAGCGCTTGAG
>NZ_BAAGRF010000053.1:0-12230 GCF_054783095.1 Intrasporangium mesophilum
CAAGGAACACGGCAAACTGAACAGATTCGAGTGTCAAGGATCAACCGGCATCGAACTGTCAACCATCAGCCGGAGGTCAACAGCCCCACCAGAGTTTGTGCAGGTCAGACGGTGTTCCGTCCGAAGGATGGCCACCATGCTTGGCGCAACGATTGCGCCAACTCGGGCTCCCGAGCCCCCGAGTCGGTGTGCAGTTCCGGTTCATGCTTGACCATTGGGTTCCGGTTCCTGCCTTCCAGGTTGGGGACGCGGGTTCGGTTCCTGCGCGACAGTCGTTCCGGTAGGTGGCTGACAGTCCTGGCGTGCTGAGCGGTTGCCGCGGTGTCGCGGTGCGTTCTTTCGTGGCCCTGAACGGGGGTCGCGGAAGGAGCGCGTGAATGTTGCGGGAGCTGGGTGTGAGCGAGCTGCGGTACCGGGCGGTGCTGGAGGTGTTGGACGGGGCGACGGTCACCGAGGTCGCCCGCCGGTTCGGGGTGGCTCGTCAGACGGTGCACGTGTGGTTGCGTCGGTACGCAATGGACGGCGCGGTGCTGAACCTGCAGGATCGGTCCTCGCGGCCGCACACGTGTCCGCATCAGATGCCGGCGGTGGTGGAGGCCCGGGTGCTGACGATCCGCGATGCGAACCCGCGGTGGGGTCCGGACCGGATCCGGTACCAGCTGCAGCGCGAGGGCATCGTGCCGGTGCCGGGCCGCTCGGGGGTGTACCGGGCGCTGGTGCGTAACGGCCGGATCGACCCTGCCCGTCGGCGTCGTCGCCGCAGTGACTACCGGCGCTGGGAACGCAGCCGCCCGATGGAGCTGTGGCAGATGGACGTGGTCGGCGGGGTGCACCTGGCCGGCTCGGCCGGCGGGGTCGAGGTGAAGGTGGTGACCGGGATCGGTGACAACTCCCGGTTCGTGGTGTGCGCGCACGTGGTGGCGCGGGCGACCGCCCGGCCGGTGTGTGAGGCGCTGCTGGCCGCGTTGGAGCGGCACGGGATCCCCGAGCAGATCCTCACTGACAATGGCAAGGTCTTCACCGGCCGGTTCGGGCCGCACGGCTCGAGCGCGGAGGTGCTGTTCGACCGGGTGTGCGCCGAGAACGGGATCCGGCATCTGCTGACCGCACCAAGGTCGCCGACCACGACGGGCAAGGTGGAGCGGCTGCACAAGACGATGCGCGCCGAGTTCCTCAACACCGCGGACCGGGCGCACCCCAGCATCGGGGCGTTGCAGGCGGCGCTGGATGCGTGGGTGGTCCAGTACAACACCGTGCGCCCGCACCAGGCGCTGGGGATGCGGCCACCGGTCGACCGGTTCGCCCTGGTCACCCCGCAGCCTGCCGAGGTGATCGGCCCGCCGCCTCGGGTCGGACCTGACCGGCCGACCGCCGCCGCTGCCTCTGCGGCGCCCGGGACGCCCGCGGTGCGGGTCGCAGGGGTGCAGCGCTGGGTCAGCGGCAAGGGCATGATCCGCCTGGCCGGGTTCAGCTACCGGGTCCCGATCGTGTTCGCCGGGGAACCGGTCGAGGCGGTCGTGGCCGACCACCTCGTCCAGATCTTCCACCGCGAGGTGCTGGTGGCCGCCTACCCGCAACGGCTGCGGCCCGGGCACCCGCCCAGCGAGCCACCACGGCAGGGCCGCCGGGTCGCGCGGCCGGCGACCGACGGGATCGTGGTCAGCCGGATCGTCGACAAGGACGGGAGCCTGAGCTTCGCCGGAACGATGTACCGGGCCGGGCGCGCCTGGCGCGGCAAGACCGTGCAGGTGTCCGTGGTCGCCGACTCGGTCCAGCTCGCCTTCAACGGCAGCACCATCCGGGTCCACCCGATCCGGCACGACCGGGCCAAGGAGCACGGCGCCTACGCGACCCCGAACGGCCGGCCCCGCAAGCCACGCCAGGATGCGCCGGGTCAGTGCGGATCGCTATGGCGCGCAGCGGCCCCCACGGCTCACTCATCGCCGGTCACCCGGTGTCGTGCAGGTACCGGTCACGTTCTGTCGCGCGGGTGCCGAACCTTGACAAGCCCCCGAGTCGGCCCACAACCCATGGCTCAGACGACGCTGCGACCAACTCTGATGAGAATCCGTGTGCGTTGTGGCGACACTTGGTGAGTTTCCCCGCCCCTACCCGATGCATGACGATCTCTACGACCCGCGCGGCGCGACGCCGCCACCTGAAGGTCTCGCGTGCCGCCGAGCTGATGAGGGCGATCGACGATGTCGACGAGCTCGCGCGGAAGGCTCGTGCTGCCCTCGACGAGCTCGAGCTCGGCATCGACCGCGTCAGGGAGCTGCGCAACGACCGCGGCCTCGCGCTCGTCTTGGACCAGCCCGAACGGTTCGATACCAGCGGCCAGCCGCTGTCCATCCCGGAGGCGATGCTTGCTCTGGGCATCTCCCGGTCCACGATCGACCGGTGGGTCCGTGACGGGGTGATCGAGACGGTGGCGTTCGGCGCGCGCCAGCGGATCCCGCGCCGCGAGATCGATCGGCTGCGAGGCCAGCAGTGACAAAGCCGCGAGCGCGCGCGGCGAACGGTCGCCCCAAGCCGTATCTGGGCAAGGACGGACGCTGGCACTGCTGGATCGAGCTCAGCTCGGCGACCGCGTGACCGGGCGTCGCCATCGCAAGCACATCTTCGGCTGGTCGCGCGACGAGGTGCTCCAGAAGATACGCCGGCATGAGACCACCTCCAGCCAACGCTCCAAGGCGCGATCAGCGCCATCGAACGCCGCCGGCACCCTCGGCGAGTGGGCCCGACTCTGGCTCAAGGACGTCCACGACACCCTGCAGCCGCGCACCTGGCAGGGCTACGAGTCCCACCTGCGCGTCCACATCCTGCCCCGGTTCGGAGCACGCAAGATGACCCGCATCACGACCGCGGACATCAACGACTTTCTCCGGCACCTGCTCGCCGACAAACCGCACGGTGCAGGCCTGGACCGTGGCTCCGTCGAGTCCGTCAGACGCACCCTGTCGGTCTGCTTCAACAGGGCAGTCGCCTCAGAACTGACCGCCTTGGTGACCAGCCCGGTCAAAGGCAGCCACTTGCCGGCTCAGGCGACCGCACGCCACGAGATCACCCCGTTCACGGCACGCGAGACAAGGGCGCTTCTGGCGCTCGCTGATGCCGAGGACGACGACCCAGCCCGCTGGTGGGCTGCGTTGCTGCTCGGGCTAAGACAGGGCGAGGCGCTGGGCCTGCAGTGGACCGACGTCGACTTCGAGCTCTCCGACGTGCACGTGCGCCGGAGCCTGTACCGGATCCCTTACCAGCATGGGTGTGGCGATCCCGCGGCATGCGCACGCGACCGCTGCGCCCGCAAGCTCCGGAACGACCCGCGTGCGAGCCCGTGCGAGCCCGGCTGCGTCCGCCACGCGTCCAGCTGTCCGCAGCGGATCGGCGGACTCGGCACGAAGCCACCCAAGTCGAAGGCCGGTACCCGAGTGGTGACCATGCCGGACCCGGTGCGGGACGCCTTCTCAAAGCAGCTGGCAGCGTCCCGGCGAGCGGCCATGGCCAGCGGCACGCCCTGGGAGCCGAGCCGGTTCGTCTTCAGCCATCCGGACGGCCGACCCTACGACCCCGCCTACGACTGGAGCCGCTTCAAGGCATTGCTGGCACGAGCCGGCGTCGCGGACCGTCGGCTCCATGACTGCCGTCATACGGCGGCGACGGGCATGCTCAGCGCCGGACTTGACACCGTGACCCTGCTTCAGGTCATGGGCTGGTCCTCGCACAGCCTCGCCGTGCGCTACACGCATCTCATCGACCGAGCCCGCAAGCAGGCGGCTGCGGCATCGGTGCGCTGGCTGGCGGACAACGATGACGACGACCCCGACGTCGTGACATTGCGTTCGATCCGCTGACACCTGCAGCCCTTCGCCGATCCCTCGCCCAGAATCGAGGCCGCGGCCCGCACGCGTGCTCAAGCGGCGATCCAAGCCAGCGAGATGGTCACCCGGCCGGCTACCAGTCGCGATTCCGCACAGTAGCGGGCGCACGCCTTTGCGGTTCCCCGCCCCTACCAGGTGCATGAGCACGAGCGCACCGAACCGTGTCGCTGCCGGTGTCCCCACCGGGGGACAGTTCGCGTCCAAGGCCCACGACGAGCCGGCAGGCCTCGACTGCGCTCCCACACCAGCCGGCATATGCACCGCATGCGGGGCCGAACTGGTCCGGGAGCCCGACGGCCAGGAGTACCACCTGACCCCGGCCGGCGAGGCCGCCAATGGCTGCGCAGGGCGGAGTGACGAACAGGACGGGACACCCTCGACACCTCACTCGACACTGTTCGAGCCGAGCTGGACGCCGGGACCGGCGCTTCGTCGCGACCCGGGAGGGTGGCTGCGGGACATGACCCCGGCCGACCTGCGCGCCGAGCTGGTCGGCGCTGACGATATCGGCGAGCGAAACCGAATGCTCCTGGTCGACGAGGGTGTCATGGACGAGGACATCCAGACCGCCCTTGACGCGTCTGAGTCCCTCCGTGAGCTGGCCGCCGAACAGATCGAAGAGCGTTCGAGCGAGGACGGCGGAAGGCCGCGACCCGGACCCGCAGGTGGTGCTGGACCACCTGCGCGCGGTCTGGCCCGAGCGGCGTCGACGCCTCGACATGCTCGAGGTGACCGCTGACGACATCGGCGCGGCCACCGACCAGCTGCGCCGTGAAGAGCAACGGGCCGAGCTCTTCGACATCGGCTCAGTCGCGATGATGCTCGCCGCTCGGCGCCCCGGGCCCATGTGCACCGACCACGCCGGACGATGGGGCGCAGACGCGTCGTGCACAACGTGTTCGGACGACCATGGCCAGCCGCGCGACATGCCCAACGACATCAACCCGGCCCACGGCACGTGACAGCAGTACGCACCGGCGAGACCGCATCCGAGGAGGGCGATGTCGTGGTCGCCGAGCAGGATGGCTAGCAGGGGCCACGCTGCGGCGTGCGAGCCAGGTCGAGGTCGACCTTGTCGTCCCCCTGGCGCTGCGCCACCGTCCCACCGATGCAGCCTGATGGACGGTCGGGCGAACTGAGGCTCTAGCCGAGCGGGGGTCACTTCCTGCTCGTCCCGTGGGGCACGACCTCAGACCCCGCGTCCTACACCATGGATTTTGAAGAGTCCCCTAATGTCGCCCGGATCTGTACTTGTGGCGGCTCGTTTGCATCTTGTCCACAAGGCAGAGTCGGCGATTCGCGCACGTCCGGATGGCCTTTTACGCGCGTCCCCTTCGCCAGAAGTTTGGTCGCCACCAATAGAGTTGCGTTAGATCCTTCGGCCACAGTGTCGAGACATCATCATTGTCCTCGAAGTTGTTGGAATCTTGGATAGGCCGAAATCCAATGTCCACTTGTTCGTCTGCGGAAGGTGGGCGAGCGCGCTTGGTTGCTCGCGCTTCCTTCGCCCCCAATATCCTGTACGCCTGCTGCGCCTCGACCAGACACGGCCCGTTAGCCCCTCCCGGCAGCCGGGGCCATCGCAGCTGTAGCAAGTCGTCTTCCCAGCGACAGATGGGACAGATGAGGCTAGACCCAGGGCGTTCCGCAGAGAGCACGGTGTGTCCACAGCACGGGCATGGGAGAAGTGCGGCCATCATTCGGGAATCATCATCCCGATTGTCGTCCGAAACGCGGAATGGGGTTGCTCGGCACATAGTACGTGACAATTCCGCCAGATCCCGTGATACTGAACTCGCCGGTTCTTGGATCCAGGAGGTACCGAGTCGCGCCATCCTGCTTGCTCATCACTCCCGGCCTACGTCCGTCACACATGCACATGAGGTCTTCGGCTGCAGCAGCCTACTCCGCGGTGCTCTGGAAACCCATCTCGTGTCCATGCTCGTCGAAGTGACTCTTCAGATTGGCTGAACTGGTCCAGCCGTCCGCGCCGCAGTCGTTGTGTACGAGGACGAACTGTGTCAAGGAGGTGCCTACAAAGTAGGTGTGGATGCCTTCAATCGTGAGGTTGTAAGCAATGGGCGCGATGTTCGCTTCCTGGCACCAGACCGCGTACAGCTAGGCTTCTCCCCTCCGTGGTAAGGATCTCATCACCGTCTTGCAATGCGTCGGCTCGCTCGAACTGCCCGTCGGTGGCGTTCCAGCACGGGTGATCTTCGGTGGTTGTAATGGTGGATCCATCGGCTAGCTTGAGCTCAACGAGGGTGTCCCTCGTGGACCCATTTTTGGGTGACCTTCCGAGGCGCCGACTCGCCGGTCTCGCGGAAACGCCGGGCCGAACCCTGCAGCTCAGGCCGGCGTTTCCCAGGCTTAGTCTCATTCGTGGTCTCAGTCCGGGCCCGAAGGCCATGAAATGCTCGTTCGCGAGCGTTCAGGCCCGTTCGCGGGTGTCCGTTTCGACCAGAATTTCGGTGAGGAACACGCTCCCAAAGCGGGCTTGGCGGCGTTCGAGGACGTCCGACAGCGTTCGCCCGCGTCGAAATGCGTGACACCGACGATCGCGCACAGCTTCCTGGTCAACTGTCGAGATGCAGCAAAGGTTGCGTAACCGTGAGCGCGAAACTTTGCACGAGCGGCGTCGACGCGCAGGGCTGTGCAATCTCCGTGGAGCTACCGGCGTGGCGCGGCATGATGGTCACTCCTGCGTCACTTGTTGCTGCCGTACGAGCCGAAGGCCACCATGAAGGCAGCGATGGGAGCGACGACGCCCAACCCGACCACGCAACAGACGGCAACAAGCGCTGCGCCCACGACCCATGCTGCGCTGACCCGCCCGTGCAGACGAACCTGTCGGTCGGACAGGCGCTTGGCGATCCAGTAGGCGATGATCGAGAGCACGGCGATGCAACCGCCCCAGATGAGCCAGAACATGGGTCACCTCCCCGCGCTGTGGGCGGCGCGCGACCTGGGCCGCGCTCGCCACTGGGTCAGCGCGGTTGGCCGTGCGGCGAGGCCCGGGCCCGTCTGCGCCATCACGCGTGCCTGCAAGCCGAAGGACAGCACCGTGAGCGCCATAACGAGGGGCTCGTGGCCCGCGGATGCAGCGACGGCGGTGAGCCCGAGGCCGAGGATGACAACGAGGAGCTGTCCGCGCCCGACGATCGCCAGGGCTGAGATGATCCAGGCCTCACGTCGCGGGTTCTGCTCACGGGCGAGCTCGCGCAGCAGGACCAGCGCGCCGAGGGCCCCCAGCGCGAGGGATGTCGTGTGGGTGACCGAGCGGCTCGGACTCAGGGCGGCGGCCATCGCGGTGCCGACAACCCAGCAGGTGGCGCTCACCACACAGGTGGCGACCCGGCCGTGGCGAACCACGAACGTGCGCTTGCCGAAGAGGGCGTCGCCGCGCACGTCACGGAAGTCCTTGAGGATGATGCGCCCGACGAACGTGACGTAGAGGGCCGCGAGTAGGGGCAGATCGGCAATGCGCACCACTCCTCGGCCGGTGACCACGCCGACGAAGTACGGCGTGGCCACGTAGCAGGCGGGCAGAGCCACAGCCGCGACGATGCCCCGGTCGGCCAGGCGGACCGGCCCGATTGAGTAGGCAGTGCTGACGAGTACGCCAGCAGCGAGCACTACCAGCGCCGCTGGCGCGATCGCCACTGCCGCGCAGCCGCCCACTGCGAGCGAGCCCAGCGCAACTCCGATGAGAGTGGCGCGGTGGGCCGTGCCAGCGGCGTACATCCGCCTGGCATCCCCGGGCAGGTTCACCTGGTCGATGCGCTGGTCGGACAGGTCGTTGATAAGAGCGGAGTAGGTGAGGAACGGGACGACGACGAGCAGGGCCCGTGCAACGGGCAGGGCTCCGATCTCGCCGGTGACGAAGAGGCCGGTCGTGGCATACATAACGAGGAGCAACAGCACAGGCGGACGCATCGTGGACAGGACGACTGAGATCAGACTTCTCATCACTTCACCTTTCGAGGTGTGCCTGTGTCCATCCTCGACGTCGCGCTGCCGGTCGGGGTGAGTACCGGCGCTCACACTGTCGAGAAACTCTGACCGGCTCCGCTCAATCAGCCGGGCCAAGCGCGGCCTGAAGGGGCGTCGCCTGGACCAGCCCGGGGACCTCGCCGCCGTGTTGCGCCTGCTCTACTTCGTCTACACGGCTGGAAACGCGGGCCGAGTCGCCCTAGCGGGCGAGGCCGATCCGGCTCGCCGGCCAGCTCACTGTGGCCACTGAGGAAACAGGAGGCCCGCGGGCTGCTCGCGCTGATCCTCCTCAACCACGCCCGCCTCCCGGCGCGGGCGGTGCTGGAGATGTGGTACCCGGGCCAGCAGGGCGGCGCCGCCACCGCTAACCTGCTGTACGGCAACGCCAACCCCGCCGGCAAGTTGACCCTCACCATCGCGGATCTTGACCATGATCGCGTCGATGAACACCGCCGCGTACACACCTCCAGCGGCCGCGCCCACCACGCCTGCATCTCCTCGACCACCCGGTCGGTGATCCGGGTGACCGTGTCCTTGGACACCCACGCGCCGTACACGTCGCCGAAGTGCGGGCCGATCTCCCCGGTGGTCAGGCCACTGGCGTACAACGACAACACCACCGCGTCCACGTCGGACAGCCGGCGCTGCCGGCTGCCCACGATCACCAGGGTGAACGTGCCAGCCCGATCCCGCGGGACCTCGACCTCGACCGCGCCCGCGTTGTCGGTGACCACCGTCTTGGACCGTTTCCCGTTGAGGGAGTTAGCCCGGTTGCGGCCCGCGGGGTCGCCCCTGTCGGAGCCCAGGTGCTCGCTCATCTCCTCATCGAGCGCGGCCTCGATCACCGTCTTGGTCAGCGCCTTAAGCAGCCCGTCCGGGCCGGTCAGCGCAACGCCCTTGGCGCGCGCCTGACGGACCAGCTCCCTGGCCGCCTCCAGCTCGGCCGCCGTCGGCTCTACGGGCCCAGCGTCGCCGCCGGGCTCAGCATCTGGCTTCACATCCACCAATGTCGTGACGTTCTCAGTCATTTCGACCCTCCCCGCCCTCATCGGCGATCAGGCCTCTTACACCGTTTCTGCGATAGTCCCGGTTCCGGTCAAGTTCCCGATGCCATGTACGCGGCGAGGATGTAGTTGGGGTGTCGGTCGAGGTTCTTGCGGGCTCGGTCGTACCGCATCGTGGTCCGCGGGTCAGCGTGTCTGGCCGCGATCTGCACGTCGCGCAGGTCGACGCCGGCATCGAGCATGGTGGTGACGAAGGTGTGCCGCAGCATGTGTGGGTGCATCCGAGCCGAGTTGACCCCGGCGGTTGCGGCCAGGTGGTGCAGGCGCCTGGTAGCGCAGTGGCGGTCCATCCGGGTGCCGCGGCTGGTGCGCAGGATCGGGCCGGATGCGCGAGCATCGACGGCGCGGTCGATGGCTCGGGCCACGGCTGGTGGCAGCGGGGTGAGCACGACCTTGCCGCCCTTACCACGGACGCGCAGGACGCGGTGGCCGTGTTCGTCGCCGAGGTCTTCGATGTCGGCGCCGCAGGCTTCGAAGATCCGCAGGCCGAGCAGGCCGAGCATCGCGACCAGGGCGAAATCGTTGAGGTTCGCCGAGGCGCGTGCGGTCGCGAGCATGGCTTCGAACTGCAGGTGGGTCAGTCCGAGGGTGGGTGACTCGGCGTGCACGTTCGGGCGACGCACGTGCTCGGCGGGTGAATGCTCCAGCACGTCGTCGATGACGCAGGTGCGGTAGAACCCGGCCACGACCGCGACGCGGCGGCTGACGGTTGAGGGCTTGTACCTGCGCGTTTCTTGCATCCACCGGATATACAGCTCGATGTGGGGTCGCTGCACCGAGAGCGGGTCCAGGCCGTGTTCGGCGCACCAGGTCAGGTAGGCGCGCAGGTCGGACCCGGCGTGGACCCGTGACATGCCGGTGTATCGAGCCAGGTACGCCGCGACCGCCAGCCTCAGCGAGTCCGGCTCGGGTGGCGACAGGATCGGAATCAGGACTTTCGAATCAGTGCTCATTGCCGAGCGTGACCCACATCTGCGACGACAGCAACGCTCTCGAACATCGCGGCATGACCGGACGTGAGAGCCTGCGCCGACTGGCGGCAGGAGACCGTCGCTGACAAGATCGGCGCCGTGAGCAGCGAGATCTCGCCAAAGGCGGAGAATCTGATCTCCCGGTTGCTGGAGGAGCTCAAGGCGTACGCGGGTGATGAGCACTCCAGGTACGCAGAGACGACACTTCCCGGCGGCGACGAGTCAGACATTTTGGATATCCTCGTCCAGACCGCCGAGTCGACTTCGACGTTCGCGCTCTGGTACGGCGAGGGCATGCCAAAGTCGTGTGACGACAACGGATTTGCGGCCGTCGCGAAGTGCGTCCGCGCACCTGACGGCAGCATCGTCGCGTGGTACGAGGAAGTGCGGGCCGATGAGAATGAAGAACCGTACGAGCTCGTCCGCATCCTTGTGGCTTTCCGGTCTGATGGGCTCGTCGTCACGTTGAACAGGTATGCCGAAGCTGGACCCATGGGGCCCGTGGACCCGTGGGAGTTCGCTTCACTTCGGGCCATCGCCCTCGCTCCGGCATGGGACAACGCGTCCGGATGATGACCCGTCGGGCTGATCACGCTATACCCGGCAATCCGACCTCGTGCCCGCCTGCCCGTCGCAACTCGGAACAAGTCCGCCAGGTGGCTCGACCGGTCGGCGGCAAGAGGGGCGTCGACATTTGCTCGATCGCGGACGCTTTCGGCCACGCTGACGAGCACGCTGCGGATGTCAGGCGGGCGGCGTTGCCCGACGCGACCTGCGCTCGACCGACTCGAGTCGCTGCGATGGAAGGGCCCACTCGATCCTCTGGCCGGACCGGGTCGACAACTCGACGGCGGTGTCGGCGGCCAAGGCTAGGTACCAGCTCTCCCAGAGGGTCAGGTCCCTGGTCCTGTCGAAGTGGACCGCAGTGACCTCGAACTGGATCGGACGGCGCCGTGGAACCCGAAACCCGCTGATCCAGTTCGCGGCGAACGTCATCAGATGACCGTCAAATTCGGCGGCGCCGGTCCGCCACCGATGCGACAAACCCTTAACCGGCGGTAAACGTGAATCCAGGACCCTTAAGGAGCATTCGAATCTCAGCCCGTGGGTGCGCCCTCCGAGCCACCCGTCAACCACGGCACCTGCAGCGCCCGCGGCCGCCCCCGCGATGATGTCCGACATGACGCAAGAGTAGACGGCAATCGGTGCATAGCCCGCCCGAACCAACGCACGTCCATCGGCGCGACCGACCGCGCGACCAGCGGCTATGTGCGGATGTCAGGTGGTGACCTCGCCGCCACTCACCTGAAGGACCAGCCACGCTGGGCCGTGCCTCAGCTCGACTCCGACGAGTTCGCCCACTTCGTTTAGCCGGGGGTGCCAATCATTGAAGGCGCGGCCGAGCGATTCCGAGAACGGTTCGTCGGCTGATGCGTCTCGCGCTACCCAACGGGCACCATCGAGGTCGTAGTCGTAGGGGGCCAGCCAACTGTGGTCCCCGGGCTCGGTGATCGTCCAACGAAGGGTCCAATCGGTCTCACCCGCGACCGCTAAACCGTGTCCGTCGTCGTAGAGAAGGTGTACCGGCCCCACGTTTAGCTGGACGGGCTCGCCCGGCATCGCCCAGGCCAGTCGGGTCACCTTCGTCAGAGTCCGACTCTTCAGTCCTTCGATGGTGACCACGGAGCAGACGCTACCGCCGCGCATCCAGCCACCCAGCCATGGGGACACTGCCGAAGTGCGGTTCGCCTTCGAATCAAGCACGGACTGCGGCATTTCCGGATGACGGCTCGACGGCTACCCGGCACCATCTGTGTCATGCGGATCAAGGTCCTGCAACTTGTGGCAGGGAACCCGGTTGCTCTGGAGTGCGAGACGCCGGCAGGTCGTCTGATTGCCACCTGGCGAGGCAGCGAGCCGCCCTCTGTCGGGGAGTCCTACGACGTTGAGATAGATCCGGTGGGCGAACTGGCCTGGGGCGACCAGGTGAGCGTTGAGGCGAAGCCCGCGGGGATATCTGGGGAGTCGCTCGTTGGCCTGGTCGAGGACGTCGACGGAGGGACGGTGATACTCCGCGTCTCCGCGGCTATTGTCGTGCTTGACGTGCATGGCGATCCGCCTTTGGGCGTCGTGGGACGTGAGGTGCTGGTGCGTCCAGACGCGTTCGAGCTGTACCCAACCGGGGCGTGACCGGACAGTTCCGGATGGCTGGTCACGGTACGGCGCGGGACGCGCTCCGCGGCTACTTGTTTCATTGACGGCAGGACCGGTGCCTGCGCAGGCTCTGGTTCAGGTGCCCGGGTTCGTCGCTCTCAACCGCG
>NZ_BAAGRF010000054.1:0-21362 GCF_054783095.1 Intrasporangium mesophilum
GACGCGTGACACTCATCAGCGAACCACCCCTGCCAGGCGCGACCCCGGTCGCGACTTCATCCGTCGATGAACCGAAATCTACGGCTGGTGCCGCAACCAAGCGCCTGGTTTGCACAAACCCGGGCCCTCGGATCGGCTCAGCCTCTGGCGGCGGAGGCCGACGCACTGGGCGCCCAATCGTGTTGCCCACCTTCGGCGACGACGAACACAACAACGCTGGCAACACGGGCTGTCGGCTCCGGCCCGGCCCCCTGCCGACAAAGCCGTCTACTTGGGCGCGGTGCTATCAACCATGGGGCTGCAACCGCTGCGGAGCACGCATGCGCTCCTATGGCGAGTGTCGGCCAGGGTCCGCGACCATGCAGAGTCCCAGCAAGATTCCGATGTCAATCGCGGAACCGAAAGGACGCACCAAGCCGCACGCCGCTGCCTACGAGGGCCACCCCTGCGGCTCGATCTGTGATCTGTGCAGCGGCCGCGCTGAGCCAGCAGGGTCCGACATCAGGCGCGGTCCTCCGGCTCGTCTTCGTGACCCCACAGCATCAAACCGCCCCTGTGTTTCCGGGCGATGGCCACCTGGTGTCGCTCAGGACGATTGACCGAACGTGGGTATGCTTTCGCTCGTCGCTCCACCCTGCGCATTTCTGCATAGATCGCTCGGTCAACAGCGCGTGAGCTTCCCTTTGCGTGAGGTGATTCGAGCATGTGCTCAAGTTCGGCGGAAACGGGAACAAAGCGCCCCCCGTCGGGCATGTCAACGAACCAACGGAGATCACGTTCGCCGCTTGTCCGTTCGCCCATGATGACGAGTTGCGGCAGTCCCGCGTCTTGGGACACGCGGTGCTTCCGGAGACGTTCAGAGAGGCCCTCGCTTATCGCAACCTCGACCTGCTCGAAAGCCCAAATCAATCGCTCCCATCGCGAAGCGATGACATACAGCTCGGCGACCAACTCCCGGCGGCGAGGATGCTCCTTCGGATAGAGCCTCACCGCGGTGCGCACGACAAATCCCGGCGCCATGCCGAGGACCACCGGAACGACGAGCAATGCGAGCCATGGCGCATCAGCCACGATCCCAGCCAACTCACTCATGTCGCACCTCGTGGTCTCAAGGCAAGGCCTCGGACGTTACCGCGTGCGTCAGCACGAACAAGCACAGCTCCAAGTTGCTGTTGACCCTCTTTGGTCAATACGTAGTAGCGGCGTGGCGGGCGACCGCGCGTCTCAGCAGGATCTTCCCAACCGTCTGCGATCCAGCCCTGTTTGAGGAGCTTGGCCAGCATCGGGTACATTGCGCCCGCGCGCACGCCAGACGTCGTCATGAGCTCGTAGCCCCAATGCCGTTCGTCAGGAGCCGTCATCAGCGCGAAGGCAACCTTGACGAGGTTGTTGGTCAGCCGCATGCCCTCAGGTTAACGGACCTATATCAGTTAAGCGTGGAGCGACACGCGCGTGGTGTTGGCACCGCGACACCCTGAAGCGTTGGCCGATTGCGGATCGATGGGCCTGTCAAGTCCGTCACGAAGAGCTTCAGGTCGACGCCCGCCGTGCACACGGTCGGACAGCGGTGTGCCTGGGCACGCGACTCCTGGCCGGGGATTCCCCGAGGCGCATTGCCCGGATCGGGCTCGTTTGTTAGCAGACATCCGAGGATGCCTTCGTCCTACATCCACGGCCTGCGTCAGACGGTGAGTTTGGCAGCCACGAACGAGGATCGACCAGGCCGTTCGTCTCGTGGCCGGAGTGTCCCCGCACCTATCGGTCGGCAACATCGCCGCACTCGTTGACCGCCCGGATGAGGCGCTCCCTCAGGTCTTGGTTGGCGACGGTTCGATCCTTAGCCGAGTAAAGCCATTTGCTTCGGCTACGCGGTAGGCGGCGCTCTGACACGGCCTGCGCAGCGCGCCGAGGAAGGTCCACACTTCCGGATGGCCTCTTGCTCCTACTCCGCATGGCGGCTCATCACGACCGGATGGAGGTCCCGTAGAGCACGCTGTTCGACATAGCGGTTCTCCTCGCTCGCGCCAACGCGGTTGACCTCAGCACCGTGAGGCCCGGGCGTGTCCGTCTGTCTCCCGCGTGGCACTCCCCGGAGTGAGCCTCGCACGCGGCGGTATGACGCGGCCTGCCGAGCGTGCGCCGAGAACGGTCCACGCTTCCGGATGGCCTCTTGCTCCTACTCCGGATGGCGGCTCATCATGACTGGATGGAGGGTCCCGTAGAGCACGCTGTTCGTTCGCGAGTAGATGAAGGTGCCGAACCGCCGACACCGACGGGCTCCGCCCGGTTCATTGTGGAGCGACTCGACTCACGAGGTGTCGCTCTCCTATTCGGTCCCACACGCACGCTCACGTTCTTCTCGTGGGCATGCCTCGAAGGTGTGGTTGATTAGCTCGATGGCAGAACTTGGCTGCCGGAAGGCGCGAACCGTGACATGCCGGGCAATCCGGAGACGCTCGACGGGTACTTGAAGAAGCACGTTGCTCGCCAGACAGCCAACTACGTCGCGGTTCTCCTCGCTCGCGCCAACGTGGTTGACCTCAGCACCGAGAGGCCCGGGCATGTCCGACTGTCACCCTCATGGCACTCCGCGGAGTGAGCCTCGCACGCGGCTAGGACGCACGCAGGCGCGCGAATGGCTTTGCCGTCCACACAGCGGCGGGACCGGAAGCTAGCTCACTCACCAGTTCAAGGCATCGGAGACCTGCCCGAGCGAAGTTGCCTACGTCGCGGCGAAGCAACGTGATCGCGTGGAGAAGCGCCCCGACTCCAGCACCGGCCGGCAGTGAGTCGTCTCCCTTCCGAACGCCCGGAACGTGTGTCGTGCATGAGAGGGTGAGGGAGTATCGGCACTGCAAAGGAGAACTGCTTGTGACCCTCGATGATCTGGACGACACGTATCAGGACTACGCCTGCCCATACTGTGGTCACGAATGGCGCGTCGAAGGCAACGGTGGCCTTGTTCTTGGCTGCTGGCCCGACTGCCCAAAGTGCGGAACGCCTGCGGAGGAAGCCTAGCCGCGCACTGTCGGGGCTGCGCGTCGAGACCTGCCGCGTCAGGGGACGTCGACCCGCGAAACGGCGAAATGGGGCAGACGCGCCCACCGCCCGGGCAAACGACGACCTTCGATCACCCGCCCGCTGCTCGTCCTTGCCGGGGTCCCTATCTCGCACGCGTCACAGGCGAGAAGCGATATCAGCGACGATCGCACGGGCAACCGCAGGGTAGATGTTCTCAGTTGCGAGGATGTCTTGGAGTTGGCGGGGTGACGCATCAACGAGCGTGGCGGCAGCGCCACCTGGTTGTGCCAGTGCGTATGTCGGCGCGTCGGGGTGCGTCTCTCGGAATAGGGCGTGTTCATCGGGAATGCCGCCCATTCCTCCGATGAAGACGGCCGCGACCAGCGGCTCATTTGTCAGTAATCGCTGCCGCATGAGCTCTAGGCTCATTGGGGCGTGGCGCGGGTCAGGTGGCTCATTCCCGACCCTTGGGGTTCGGATCACAGTCCCGACGCCCTGCTCCTGAAAGCGGTGCGTGGCACGTGGCCAGAAAGCCTCGAATACCTCGGATTGGTAGACCACCACGAGTGCCTCTGCGGATGGGGGTTGCTCGGCAGCGACGTAGAGAAGGAGAGGGGCGATTGTGGGATGGGCGGCTGTGACGAGCCTCCGTCCGCTGGCCAAGACTGTGCGGGCAACTGAGACCACGGCGTCGGTGATGGCCAATGGGTCGAACTGTCCGGTCCATCGGGCCGGGTCCGGGATGCTGGCGGAGACGAATACAGAACCGCGGGCCCGGGAGGGAGGCGTCCTGGTGTCGGTCACCAGTGCCCTCCGATCTGGTTGTCGGGGACCATGACGAGGTTTCTGTCCCCGACAACCCAGTCGAGGTGCCTGCGCCGAGCGTCATTCAGCCGCCGCACGGCGTGGAGCAAGATCCCTTCTGCATCGGGATCGATCTGGGTGCGCGCTTCGTCCAGACGTTGAAGGTCTCGTGGGCTCGGGAGACGAGGTGCGACTGCGACTATCGACCTGTGGTGCGGGCCGGTCACATCCAGGCACCAGCGGGTCAGCGGGATGCACTGGTTGCCGCCCTCCTCGGCGGACTCTTGGGCATTGAACAGGAGCATGCGTCGCCGTCGAACAAGGCCTTGGGCGTGGGCTGCCTCCACGGCTCGCAGGATGCGGTCCATCGCCCGTTCTGTGAGTACCTCGTACCCGTGCTCGTCGCGGGTGAGATCGTCAGGTTCGAGCGTCAGTCGTGGCATTCCGGCGCTTCCCGGTACTGGTGTGGGATCGCCCGGCCACTGAACAATGAGGACGCCCATGGTATGGGCGAGGGCGTATTCGACCTCGTCGAATACCCAATCTGAGGCGTGGGCATCGGGGGTCTCCAGCAGCAGCAGGAACGCGAAATCTTCTAGGGCGTCAGCGATTTCGGCTTGCACGTCGCCGCCCGGGGGTATGGCGAAGCGGTCGATGAAGGGTTTGAACCTGTAGTGCGTCAAGCTGTCGTGGAGTCGCTCGGCAGCTCCGAGGCCATCACTCCTGCGATGGCTAATGAAGACCCGGCGGTCGTCTTCCTCGATGCCGAGTTCTTCCAAGAGGATCCGGGCGAGCCCGATCTCGGGGTCGCGGCCGGACCACAGGAATCCGTTGCGGGCAGCGAGCTCGGCAGGGGCCTGGTCAAGGAACGTCGGAAGGTCATCCACGACCGGGATCACGACCACACCGTCGGCGACCGCTGCCCGAATGAGCCCTGCCAGGTCGGAATCGATCGCGCTCCCAGGCCCCAACAGCGCCACAGCGACGCCGGGAGTCGCGTCAGCTCGGATGTGACCCTCGGACACATCCACCACGACGGAGCGGTGAACCCCGAGGTCCGTCAGCTCGCGCTGGACCGCTCGTTGGAGGCGGACGCTCCATTGGGGGCGCTCCTGGTGGAACACCTCGATCCGATAGGTCACATCCACGCGTCGATCTCCCCTGTGCCCCGCGCCACCCGCTTGAGCCTACGCCGCCCAAGCGAGTCGAACCGGACAAGTCGCTGGCATGTGCTGTGATTGGGTTCTGCAATCGAAGGGAATGAGTATGGCGTATCTCACGGTAACAGAGGCGCTAGCGGCGGGCTGGTCGCTCGCCAACAGGGAGCTCAGCACGCCCGAGTCGATCCTCAGGAAGTCCCCGATGTCCGACCCGACCGTGACAGAGTGGTCGCGGAAGTTCGACAGCAAGGCGACCTACAAGAAGCTCAGCGACAACCTGGAGAACTGGTCTCGTCTGGGGGTCGTGCGGTCGACATGACGCCCGAGAATCCGTGCCCATTCTGCGCGATCATCCGTGGCCAGGACCCAAACGCCCGCGTCGTCTACACCGACGAGCGCGTGGCCGTCTTCTTTCCCCTAAATCCAGCCACTCGAGGACACACCCTCGTCGTGCCACGCCGCCATGTTTCCGAGATAACCGACCTCCGGCCGGACGAGGGGCGTGACATCGCCGACGCTATCGGCCACGTCGCCCGTGCGATGTACCAGGCTCTTGCGCCGGAAGGGCTGAACATCATCCAGTCCAACGGCCACGCCGCGACGCAGACCATTCTGCACTTACACGTCCACCTCGTCCCACGGTGGGAAGGAGACCGCATGGGGCTCACGTGGCCGGACGGGCCAGCCGATGACGACGCCTCCCAAGATGACACCCTGAACGCAATCCGGCAGGCCGTTGAGACGATGGGCATCGGCAGTCGCGCGGTCCCCGAAGACCGGCGACAGCATCTATCTTTCATCCAGGCTGTTGTCACTCGCATGTCGCAAGCGTCCTCTTCGTCAAAGTCCTGGCTACTGCCCATCGTTACCGCCACCTATGGCTACGCCATCAGCCAACATTCCGCAGGCGTCGCCCTGCTCGGAATCCTTGCCGTGGTTGTCTTCGGTGTCTTGGACGCCAACTATCTCAAGCAGGAGCGCGCTTTCCGCAAGCTCTACGACGACGTTGCGGTGGGGCGCAATGTGACTGCGTTCTCGATGAACCCTGCGCTACCATCTCCCGACGGGAAAAACGTCAACTACTGGCCCGACTGGCGAGACGTCAAATCCTGGGCGGTTGCACCCGTTTACGGGCCCCTTCTCGCGGCCGGACTCGCAATCCTTCTTTGGCCGCAGGGCGGCTAAACCAAAGCACACCGCGATGCCCATGCCGGCGCTGGCCAGCGGGGGAGGTAGCACTCTCTTTGGATGCTCGAGAACCCAAACCTGCGGCCGCCAGCACCGTCCACCCCTTGGCGAGCGGCCGAGGCTGCTGACAGGCGAACCAAAATAGCCTGTATTAGTTCGAGGTGTGCTCGTCTGGTCTTCGGAGTACGCCCGCGCCGGCTGCGTCATACGGCAAACCATGCCCGAAGAGAACGGACCGCGGCACGGATCCCCCAGACACGGTGGCATATGCTCAAACTTGTGTGTCGCGTGTGACTGAGCTGAAGGTGGGGTTGTCCGTGCCGTTCTACACCAAGTCAGAGATTCGTGGCCGCGGTCTGACGGCAAGTGCCGGGCCGCGGTCGGCGTCAGAGTCGCTGCGCAAGTCTGCCGATGGTCGCCAGCCCGGACAGAGGTACGACATCTTCCTCAGCCACAGCAGCCGGGACGCCGAGCTGATCCTCGGAGTCAAGCTGTTGCTCGAAGAGCAAGGGCAATCCGTCTACGTCGATTGGGTCGACGATCCCCAGTTGAGTCGGGCCCACGTCACGGCCGCCACGGCGGTAGTCCTGCGGAACCGCATGCGTAGCTGCGAATCGCTAATCTACGCCACTTCCGAGGCCGCCAGCAACAGTCGATGGATGCCGTGGGAGCTCGGGTTCTTCGACGGATATCGCCAGTCTTCGATCGCGATCCTGCCGATCCTGGACACCCCCAACGAGGCGTTCCGAGGGCTGGAATACCTAGGCCTGTACCCAGTGATAGAACGCCTTGCGACCAAGGGAGGCCATCGGCGGCCATTCGTGACTCGACGGCCTTCGTCAGGGCTTGAGTACAAGTCACTCGAAGGCCTGGTCAAGGGATCGGACTTCACGCGCGCAACGGCCTGAATGTTGCCATCTCCGACGCTTTTGACGCTCGCATGTCGTGTCGCAGTTTCTCACTGGCCTGGTGTTTCCCAGATTGAAACACCCGGTCCGTGCGCAGCTTGCAATCTCGAAGTCGCCCTGTGTAATTCCCGAAGGCCCCTAGTGACTCAGGAACCGTGCCTGACGTAGACAGCGGGCAAACGAACTTCGGAAAGAGGCGACGTCGGCCAAGTGTCGAGTGCCTTATCCAATGGGGGCTGACGATGTGCAGCGGCTGGGTCCACTCGAGTGTCGCGCCGCTCGGACGAAAGTCATGCCGAAGCATCGCATCCCCACGGCCCGACAATCCTGGTCGCCGGTGCGGAAGCGTGTCCGGGAGACTTGGCTCCTTGACATTCTGCCCATCTCGCGCTTGCGCCGTCAGCAAGCCGTCGGTCTCAGCCGCACACCGGTCAGCATCGCCAGGTCCGAGCGTCAAAGGGGCGTCTTAGTTCAGCCGTCGCGTAGTGTCGCCCAGTCCGCGGGGCGACCGATCACCCCGAGTTCAAGACTTTCAAACCATTCGACTGCTGCATCGACCAGCTCCTGAGGGAATCGGCAGCGGTGCCCTTGGCTGGGATGCACAAGATCCATCCCATAGTGGCGTCGCAGGGCTGCCGGGATGGTTGGCCCCTCGCCGCCGAAGTATGAGAAGCGGCGAGCAACGAGGACCGCATCAACGCGGGTGTCGACCTTGATATGCCCCGGGTTGGGCTGGCCGTCGGGAAGACTATGCCGTGAGTCAGCCTGCAGCCACGTGCCGTCATCGCCGTGACGGTAGATGTTGTCACCGTATGCGCGCTTGATGGCTCCACGGTCGGTGGGCACCTTCCGTGCGAAGCGCGGATCTTTCCAGTACTCGTCGAATGACAGGATCTCGGCGACTTGCATGACGTACACGAGCCGGCCGGCGAGCCCTTTAACAGCGGATCCAGACCCAAGGACCCAATCGCCGACCGAAGCAGCGCGTCGGATCTGCGGTTTGCAGGTTGCGATCGTGCAGTATCCCTCAAATGGGTTTGGTGCGAACCCAAAGTCGTACCGCACGACGTAACTGAAGACGCGAACGGCCATAATTAGCAGCTCAAGCGTTTGATGCTTCGAGGTGGTACGTTCTCACCATCGGGCCCCTGCCAATTGTCGGCCCCGTTGAGCGCATCGATGATCGCCTCAGCGTTCCACCCCACGACGGCATCGGCATAGGCATCCAGTTCCGCCGGCATGTCGACACCGCTCGCGCCCGGAGCCCAGACTCCGATGATCCGCTTATCAGGGAAGCGGTTAGCGTATTCGATCTCCCAACTGACCCATTCATGGTTCTTCGTGTCCGGCGAGATGATCACGATCATCTTACCTGCCCATCCGATGAGGTCGGCGAGCATCTGCTTGATGTAGGCCTCGGATTTCGCATTGTTGAACTTCTCCCGAGTTACGGACGAGTTACGAACCTCGGCACCATTCTTGGCCAGCAACTCCTTGAGCCTTCCGACTAGGGCGTCGTCCTCGTGCCGGTGACTGATGAACACGTTGTGGTCTGTCATCGTCAACCCCCTTCCACTGTGAAGCGTACGGCTTACCGCCGACACCCGGGCGTGCCGCGCCGCTGGCGCGGCGCCAGCGTCTAGGCTTGACGTCGTGGCTGCTCCGTCATGTTGGACACCGACCTTGACTCCCCACCAGGCGACGAGGCTGGCGCGCCTGTCCTCGAGGGCTTCCGCAGGCGCGCATGTCCTGATGAACAGTCCGACGTCTGGCGCTTCAATTCTCCGCGGCGCCGACCAAGCCGTCGCGAGCGTCCGTGAAGATAAGGTCTCGGCAGGTGGATGGCGAGCTCAGGGGAACAACCTCCCGCGGCCAATAGTGACCTCGAACGTGCACCGATGGCTCCCCACCCGAGCTGCTCAGCGAGTATGTCGGCCATGTTCGCTAGCTGGTGGAGTGTGCGTTGGAACTACCGGTGGCCTCAGACTGGCACAGCGACGACTAACGAGCTCGCCTGTCTCCTCGACGTCCTGGCTCGGTATTCCTGTCGGGCTCGGTCTCCAGGCATCTCGGCGGAGCAAGCACGAGCCGCTAACGGCGCGGCCGACGACGATAGGACAGGATCCGACCTCATGAAGAAGGCATGGTCAGGCACGATCGGCAAGCAGAAGGTCGTCGGCTCGGACGTGCTGGCAAGCTATTGGCGGCTGGCGGCCGAAAGGCAGCGGGTCTATCACGCACGCCTCGCCGGGGACCCTGGACCGTGGACGGATGACCAAATCATCTCGCAGTACCGCTTCACGAACGCCTACAGAGCCGCCGATCGAGTATCCCAAGATTTGATCCGAGTGATCTACTCTGGCTCGCATGACCCAGAAGACGTGCTTCTGCGGATTTTGCTGTATCGATTTTTCAACAAGCCAGAAACCTGGCGCGCCATTGAAGACGGCCTGGGTGTAGTTACGGCGGCTGACTTTGACGTGCAGGCATGCGGCGCGATTCTCGATCGATCTCTCCGGCAAGGAGACAGGATCTACAGCGCCGCATATATCCTGCCCCCTCCCGCCTTCGGTTACGAACGTAAGCACCGCAATCATCTCGCGCTTGTCGAGACCATGAGCAGCGGCGGCCTTTGTCAATCGTTGCAGGAAGCAGCGAGTCTTGAGGAGGTGTTCCACCTGCTCCTCGACTACCCGAGTCTGGGGCCATTTCTTGCCTTCCAGCTGACAATCGACCTGAACTACTCGACGCTGATCGACTTCGATGAGGACGACTTCGTCGTTGCGGGGCCGGGCGCTCTCAGTGGGCTGGCAAAGTGCTTCCCCGGCGCTCGGGAAGTCCCGGCTGCAGACCTGATCCGGTGGATGGTAGACACCCAGGAGCAACAACTCGAGCACTACGAGATCTCTTTCCAGAACTTGTTCGGCAGGCGGCTAAAGTTAATCGACTGCCAGAATCTCTTTTGCGAGACCGATAAGTACGCTCGGGTCGCTCATCCCGACGTCGCAGGCGTTGGCAATCGGACAAGGATCAAACAACAGTTCACGGCCAAGGGGCCCCTGACGCCACCGCATTTTCCACCTAAGTGGGGCCTCGATCCGTTGCCAACGCCGAAGACGGCGGATGCAATGTGACTCATCCGACCTGATCTCGCCACGACGCAGACGGGACTTTTGTCCACAGGGGGTTAAAGTGCACTTTGACCATTATCAGAACGAAACAGTCCGGCTCTCCGATCGCAACAACACGGCACACGAAGTCGTCCCAATGCTTGGTCTCGGAGCCCATGTCGGCGAACTGCTATTGGTCCACCAGCGCTACCTTAGTGATTCATTGGTTGCGGAGACCAGTAAGGGGATGGTTGATCGCGAGTTGGGCATGGTGCTGAGGTGGATGACGCTTCTCGCGCACGTCAATGGGCTTCGACTCAACTCGATTGCATGCGGCAACCTGATCAAGGTCGACGAACGCGCACGATCACTCAACTTTCCGGGAATCGCCGAGTTGCCGGACCGGGACGCGACCCTCACGCTGGACGCATACGCCGAGCTTGCGGCCGAGACGGACCAAGAGATCACCGTAGGCGTCGATCCGCACAGCCTTAGCGTGCCGATGCTGGGGCTCGCGGGCGAAGTAGGAACACTACTCGCCGAGGAGAAGAAGAGATATCGACGAGATAGCAGGATCAAGGACTGGCCCAGCTTTGTCGGCGTCGAACTGGGGGACCTGCTCTGGTATACAGCGGCAGTCGCGCGACACGCGGGACTTGGGTTGGCGGAACTAGCCGAGCGCGACTTGAAGCGAGCGATCCGGTCATCCTCTCTTAGCGCAGATGACGGCAAGGAAAGTTCGACCTTCGACGAGACTTTTCCAGCGACCGAACGCGTGCCCCGTCAGCTGCACCTGCGGTTTCAAGAGCGCACGGTGAAGGGGCAGGCGGTAGTGACAATGACGCTGCTTGCGGCCACGCCCAACGCGTTCCCGAAGGGCCCAATTCCCCGAGGGGAAGATAAATTTCAAGGCTTCAAGGTCGGAGAAGCCCTCGGCGATCAAGTCACCGACAACTCGCGACGGGTGGATGCTTACCGTTATCACGACGCCATTCATCTCGGCTTCCTAGCGGTTCTCGGCTGGTCACCAAACCTACGCGGACTGCTTCACGTAAAGCGAAAGAGCGACGCGGCAATTGACGAAGCCGAGGACGGCGCGCGCGCGATCTTTGCTGAAGAAGGCATCGCGGCCATCTTGGCCAAGCAAGCGACGCTCAGTCGGCGGTTTGAGGCGCCGAACTTAGTGCCCGAAGATCTACTGGACCTCATAGCTCTGGTGGTCGAGGATCTTGAGGTGAGTAGCCTGCCCTATCGAATGTGGCGCGAGGCAATCAGCCAAGGGTTCACCGTGATGAAGCAGCTTAGCGACGCCAGAGGCGGATACGTCCTCGCTGACCTTGATGCGCGCACGCTCCAGTATTCGAAGTTCCCTTTTGCCGTGTAACTCGAGTGGGCGTCTAGACCTTGGTGTGTCAGCGTCTACACCAGGCGGCCGAGGGCCCGTACCAGCGCGTGCGGGGGGCTCCTGGGCGGTGCCTCGATCTCCCGCCACAATGCCAGTCGCCCCGCTATGCCCGCCGAGGCCCCTCACCCACGGTCCGGAAGCAGCGAGTTGGCTCTCGATGAGAGCGGGGTGCTGACCAGCCTGAAGCTTCGCTGACTTGAGTTGCTCGCTCGAGGTGAGCTTTGGTAGGGCCCGGACTCTGGGCCATCGGTGTCTGGCCACGCATGGGGTCACGTGCCGGTTCGTAAGCTTTAGGAGGCGCTGTAGCACCTCCGCGATCTGATCCCGAGCCGGCGGCAAACGTGACCCTGACGGACGGGGGAGAGTGGGTGGAGCGCAGCTTTTGGGTGGAGGGCAGCACCCATGGAGCACGCCCTTTCTGGGCGGGATGACGCGCCTCATCAGGCCCAGGAGCTTGCCGTTCAATCGGGGGCGGCCAGGCGTGCCTGTCCAGTCCCATCGACGACGAAGTCTTGCGGAGACCGACGCATGGTGCCCCGTCGGTGCCTCTACCTGGGTCACGGCGCGGGCAGCGGGCTCGCGCCCAGCTGCGAGAGGCCTCTGCGATGTCCGTTCCATCGTTCCTGACCGTGCCGGCTGACGTCTCGCCGAACACAGATGGTCTACCCGGGATTGCCGCGCTGGAGCGGATCGTCGGAGGGCTCCTGACCATCGGGCTCGTAGCCGCGGTTGCCGGGGTTGCGTTGTCGGCCATCGCGTGGGCGATCGGCTCGCACTCCTCCAACCCACACGTCGCCGGCCGTGGAAAGACTGGCGTGCTGGTCTCGGTCGCTGCCGCCATGCTGATCGGTGCTGCCAACGCGCTCGTGAACTTCTTTCACGCGGCTGGCGCTGCCGTCCGATGAGTCCGTTTCTTCGTGCTGGGCTGATGCGCCGGCGGGTCCTGACGCTGTCCGCCTTGACGGCCGCGGTCCTCGCCTTGATCGCCGTCGGCGCTGCCATCACGACCAACGGTCATGAGCCAGCGGACAGAGTCGGGGGTTCCGCAGTCGCCGAGCCGCCTCCAGACCAGACACAAGGCCTTCACCTGCCGCAGTCTCAGGGGCCCACGTCACCGCCCGAAGGCGACGAGGCGGCATACCAAATCGCGCGCCTGCGGGCGATCCAGCCAGTCGCCCCGTCACCCAGCACGACCAGGATCTCCGGCGATGCGACGCATCAGCCCGATCTCTACGCCGCCGAGTTCGTCCGGCGCCTGGTGACGCAGGACTACCGGAAGGACCGCGAGGCACAACTGAGCTGGGTTCAGGCCGAATCCGCCTCAACCACAGAGCCGCTCGTCGTCGGCATGGTGCCGCCCGAGCTCAGGGACCGCCTCGCGATCTACTCGGTCAGCGACACCGCAGCCGGGTCGGCGCCCATCCCCTCCGAGGCCGACTGGGAGGGCTTGGCGCTCCAGCACGCATACACGACCGTGACGATCCAACGGGTCACGGAACCGTTCGCCTGGACCAACGCGGTCGCGTCAGGTCGGATCTCCGACCCAGGCATCAGCGGTCGGGAAGTCAGTGCCACGGTCACACGTCACAGTTGGGTGGGCGGCCGCGACACGACCTCGACGTTCAGCGTCGCCCTGTCCCTCAACCTCGAGGGCCCACCGACTCGCTCGACGTGGGGATTCGTCGCTGTCATTTCCTACACGTCGATCCAGGTGAGCTGACATGCCGTGCGACGGAATCTTCAAGCTGAACCCGATGTGCCTTCCCGCAGCCGCCATCGAGAGCGGCGCCAACGTCGTCGGCGGCGTCGCCGACAGCGCGTTCGGCACCATGGCCGGCTTCTTCGCCTCGGCCGCGAACAATGCGACCACCTGGCTCTGGCAGCAGATCAACGAGGCCACCGCTCTCGATCTGCAGTCTCCACAGTTGACCACCGAGATGGCGATGACCGGGGCTATCGCCGCCGTCCTGTGCGTCGCGCTGTTCGTCATCCAGCTCATCGTGGCTGCCGTCCGTGGGAATCCGGTCATGGTCGGACGTGCCTTCAGCGGCCTGCTGATCAGCTTCGTCGGCTCAGCGCTCGCGCTCGCGGCGACCAGGGTCCTCATCGGCGCCGTCGATGCCCTCAGTAACGGCGTCGTGCAGTACACCCTCGGCACGAACATCAGCGGCATCGGCACCAAGCTTGCCTTCACCCAGATCTCCGGCATGCAGAATCCCGCCGTCGTCATCCTCCTAGCCCTGGTTGTGCTCGCGGCCGTCGTCATGGTCTGGGCAGCCATGATGATCCGCAAGCTGATGATCCTGGTCGCCGCCGTGCTCGCGCCGATCGCATTCGCAGGCGCGACAGCCGATTTCGCCCGCGGCTGGGTCCGCAAGTGGATCGAGTTCATCGCCGCGATGATCGCCTCCAAGCTCCTGCTCGTGATCATCCTCAGCCTCGGGGTAGCCGTCCTCAACGGCGCCGGTCAGTCCGGCACGGGGGTCACCCAGACGGCCACCCAGCTCGCCGGAGGCTCACTCATCTTGCTTCTCGGTGGCCTAACCCCGTGGATGGCCATCCGCATGTTCCACTTCGCGGGCGACACCCTGCATGCCGCCCACGCCACCGCCCGCCAAAGCGCCGCAGGCGCCCAGTCCGTCCTCTCAGGACCCCAGAAGGTCGCCGCGATCCAGGGCCAGGCACGAGCGCTGACGAGTGCGATCGGTAGTCGTGGCGGCCGGGTCGGTAGCGGAGATTGGGGCCGCAGTGGCGGCGTCCCGCCAGCCCCGCCACCCCCGGCGCTCGCCGGCTGGCCCGCTCCAAGCGGACCGCGAGGCGGCACACCCGCCACGTCCGACGGAAGAGGCACCACCACCAAGCAGGCTGGGACGGCAGCGTCGACGCGGGGTGCCGCAGCCACCACCTCCGCGGCCGTCCCAGCCATCGGAGCGGCGGCGACCGCGGCCAACACGCTCAAGGGCACCGTCAACGCGGCGAGCTCGGCGATCCCGCCGTCCACGGCTGCCAATCCCCCAGGCTCACCTGCATCCCCCGAAACCGCCGGACCCGCGCCGACACCGCCCAAACGGCCAGCTCCTCCAGCCGGTAGCGGGAGCCGGCCATGACCGACACGACGACGAGAGCCTTCACCGTGCGGTTCGCGCGGCTGCCACGCCGTGGGTTCCTTCTCGGACTGTCGGCATCCCGAGTCGCCTGCGTAGGCGCAGCCGCACTGGTGTTCATCGTCGCCCTGTTCGCCGCAGACGCGGTCGGTGCTCTCGTCTCGGCGCCCGTCTGGGGCGGACTGCTCGGGCTGGCCTTCGTCCGTGTCGGCCGCAAGCCCGCGATCGAAGCCGCCCCCACCGCGGCCCACAATGCCGTCCGCCGCGCCAGCGGTCAGACCCGATTCCGAGCACGGCCGGCAAGTCCGCGGCCCGCGGGCACGCTCGCGCTTCCAGGCGACGCCGCAGCCCTCCGCTTCCTGGTCGACGACAAGACAGGAACCGCGATCCTGCACGACCCGCACGCGCTCACGCTGTGCGCCGTCGCGTCGGTCAACCATCCGGCATACGTCCTGCTCTCCGCCGAGGAACAGGCACGCCGCGTCCACGGCTGGGGACGCGTCCTGGCCGCTCTGGCCTCGTCGGGCGCCGGAGTCCGCGTCCAGGTCCTCGAGATCTCCCTCCCCGACGCCGGCCGCGGCATCACCGGCTGGTGGGAAGCCCACGGCCTCAAGGACCCCGAGCAGTGGGCCGTCCGGCAGTACGAGTCGCTCATGCGGACCGCGGCCCCAGCCGCATCCACCCATCGCACCCTCATCGCGATCGCCGTCGACTTGCGAAAGGCGCGGACACACATGCGCCACGCAGGACGAGGCTTGGCCGGCGCGGTCGCGTTCCTACGGCAGGAAATGACCTCGTTCGAGGGCAGCCTCCGAGCCGCCGACCTCCGGCTGTCCCACTGGCTCGGCGAGCAGGACCTCGCGGCGGTGCTGCGCGGCGCCTACGACCCGGCATACGACACCGACGGCGACGTCCCTTGTGCCCTCGCCACCGCCGGGCCCATGGCAGTCGATGAGCGCTGGGACCACCTGCAGCACGACAGCGCACACTCCGCTGTCCTGTGGATCAACGAATGGCCACGCGTCGCAGCCCCGCCGTTCTTCCTCCACGCGCTCGTATTCCAGCCCGGCATCCGCAAGACCATCTCGATCACGGCCGAACCGGTCCCGGCAGACGAGGCCATCCGCGACATCCGACGGGCCAAGGTCGCATACGCGACCGAGGCCGCGCAGAAGGCCCGCATCGGCGCACTCGCCGACCTGTCCGACGGCATCGAGAACAACGACGTCCTGGACCGCGAACGCGCCCTCATCGCCGGACACGCCGACATCCGCTTCACCGGCCTCATCGCCATCACGGCCCGTGACCGGGACGAGCTCGAGGCCGCGGTCGCCGGAATCAGCCGCGCCGCGATCCAGTCCGGCTGCGAGACACGGCGCCTCTACGGGCAGCAGGCCCGCGCCTTCGTCGCGGCCGCTCTCCCCCTCGCGAGAAAGGTCACCTGATGCGACCGACGACAAGGTATGCCGCAGACGGCCAGGGCCCCTCCCCCGCTGGCGCTCGGCGCGCCCAAGGTGGACGAGCCAGCCGGCGGACCCGTGGCAGGTCTCGCAGTAGCCGTTCCTGGCCCGACAATGTCGCCGGGCGGACCATGGGTGCCGGTGGTGAGGAAGGACCTGAAGCCCTGCGCTCCTTCCGGCGGTTCCGGCTCCCGGCGCACCGGGCCACCTCCGACGTGATGGCCGGCGCCTACCCGTTCCTGGCCGAGGCTGGTCTGGGCAGCGCCGGCGTCTACATCGGCCAGGACGCCTGGTCCGGAGGCGGGTTCTGCTTCGACCCGTGGGTCCTCTACCAGCGGGGCGTACTCACCAACCCCAACTGCCTGCTCGCCGGGGTTGTCGGCAAAGGCAAGTCGTGTCTGGCCAAGTCGATCGCAACACGCTCCATAGCTTTCGGGCGCCGCGTCTACGTGCCCGGCGACCCCAAGGGCGAGTGGAGCCGCGTCGCCCAAGCCGTCGGCGGCGCCGCCATCGTCCTTGGCGGAGCCTCACGCAGCCGCCTCAATCCGCTCGACCCCGGGCCCCGCGACACATCGCTCAGCGACGCCCAGTGGCGCAACGCCGTGGCGCTGCGGCGACGTGTCCTCGTCGGCTCGCTCGCCGAGTCCGCCCTTGGCCGGGCCCTTGCGGCGGTCGAGCACACCGCTCTCGACGCCGCACTCACGTATGCCGTCGCCAACGCCACGACGCCCACCCTCCCATCGGTCGTCGATGCCCTCCTTTCCCCAACGGCATCGATCGCAGGCGCGACCGTTCCGGAGCTCGCTCGCGACGGCAGGGACCTTGGCCACGGGCTGCGCCGACTCGTTGCGGGCGACCTCGCCGGCCTGTTCGACGGGCCATCCACCGTCAGATTCGACCCGATGCTGCCCATGGTCACACTCGACCTCTCCCGCATCCAAGGTTCCGACCAGCTCATCGCCATGGTCATGACCTGCGCCTCGGCCTGGATGGAGTCCGCCCTTGCGGCCAGCGACGGCGGACAGCGTTGGGTCATCTATGACGAGGCATGGCGACTCATGCGGCAGCCCGCGCTCCTCGCCCGAATGCAGTCCCAGTGGAAGCTATCTCGCGGTCTTGGGATCGCGAACCTGCTTATCGTGCACCGGCTGTCTGACCTCGACGCCGTCGGGGACTCAGGATCCGAGTCCCGGGCGCTCGCCCGCGGACTGCTCGCCGACTGCTCCACCAAGATCATCTACCAACAGGAAGTCAGCGAATCTCCCGCCACCGCAAGAGAGCTCGGCCTCTCAAGCGCGGAACAGGCCCAGCTCCCGGACCTTCAGCAAGGCGAGGGTCTTTGGCGCGTCGGCCAGCGCTCCTTCGTCGTACGCCACGTCACCACGGACGAGGAGCTTGCCCTCTTCGACACGAGTGCACGAATGGTCGCGGACCGCTGATGCGCCCAGCCGCACCGATCCACCGTCCAGTCAATACCGTTCCATTTTTGGTACTGTATTGGCATCGGAGGTTGATCATGACTGCGAAGAGCGAGCTGTGGGACGTGGCGCTGGAACAGGACGGGCTCGTCACAGCAGACGATGCACGGGAGCTTGGACTGGACCCGCGGGTGCTGCGGCAGCTTGCGCACCGAGGGTCCCTGGAGCACGCCGCGACGGGCGTGTACCGGTTCACGCGGTACCCGTACCAGCAGAACACGCCGTATCGAGAGGCCGTGCTGTGGACCGGCCACCGCCCGACCTACCTGAGCCACGAGACCGTGCTCGAGGTCCACAACCTCTGTGACGTCAACCCAAGCGCGATTCACGTCACGGTCCCGGTCGGGGTTCGCGTCCGGCGGAACGATCCGAGGTTTCAGCTGCACGCCGACAGGCTCCTTCCGGAGGACGTGGGCTGGTGGGAGGAGATCCCAGCGGTGCTTCCCGCCATGGCCATCCGGCAGTGCATCGAGGACGGGCTACCCACCTACCTGGTGCGCCAGGCCATCACCACCGCTCGTCGGCGCCGCCTGATCACAGACCGGCACGCGAAGGATCTGGATCGGCAGCTCAAGGACCGGGGCGACTGATGCCGGGCTCCGAACTGGAGGCTCTCGCGTCAATGCCGCCCAAGGACAGGGAGCCCGCCAGCGTCAGCATCCTGAGCCAGTGGGTTAGGCACGCGGCCCGCAAGGGAAAGGTGGCCGAGCCACGGCTGGCCTGGCTCGTCGCATCGGCTGTCGTGCTGGGCGCGCTGCAACAGATCACCGACGAGGCCGGGCGGCCGCGGTTCCTGGTCAAAGGCGGCACGATGCTCATGCTGCGCCTCGGCGCGACCGCGCGCCCCACCAAGGACGTCGACGGGATCCTGCGCGGAGAGATCCACACGTTCCTCAAAACGCTTGACGAGGTGCTTGCACGCGGCTGGGCTCCACTCGAGCTGTCAAGGACCCAAGTCGAGTCGATCACGGTCCCGCATCTGGTGGTGCCGCCCCGCCGTTTCGACATCAAGGTCGCGATGAAGGGAAAGATCTGGCGGTCGATCCGAGTCGAGGTCTCGCCCGACGAAGGCAGAGCGACCGCCGACGCCGAGTTCGTCGAGCTGCCCTCGTTGAAGGCAGTCGGCCTGTCGGCGCCGGACACCTTGGCATGCTTGGCGCTGCGGTACCAGGTGGCGCAGAAAGTCCACGCGGCCACCGATCCGCACGAGCCGCCCGATGAGTTGAATGACCGCGCACGCGACATCGTGGATCTCCTGGCGTTACTTCAGTTCGCCGAATCCACGGGCACGCCGACAGCGCAGGAGATCGCAGACGCCTGCCACGACATCTTCGCGGTTCGTGCTGAGCGAGCCCTGACGACGGGCGCGACGCCTCGAACGTGGCCGCCTCGGTTCACGGCGCACCCTCACTGGGCCGTGGACTACGCCAGGGCTGCCGCGGCTGGCGGCATGAAAGGCCTCACATTGGATCGGGCCGTGGCAGAACTCAATGGTTGGGTCTCGAAGCTGTCCCAGGGACGGTCTTCCTAGCGAGCCTTCCTCGTCTCGCAGTGCCCCGAGTCGGGTCCACCACTCACCCGACGGCCCTCCACGAAAGCGATGCACTCGGCCCACGCCGCGGCCGGGCCACGACGGGCCGAGCCGGTCCCCGCCTGGTCGATGAGGGGTCTCGCCCATGCTGGGTGACGATGCGGGCGATGAACTCGGGCGCCCCTTGGTCTCGGTCTTCCGCGTCGCGAACTCCGCCATCCGCGCGCGGCGGACCGCCTCGGGAGACTGGCGCAACGAGCCGACGATGAGGCGGTCGAACTCTTCCCACATAGCCGATGAGCGGATGGGGATCCGCACACCGTCCCCAGGTCTGTTCCCACCGTTCCGCTACGTTCCGCCTCGAACGGCTTGCGAAGGCGGCAGTAAGCAGTCCAGGTCATAACGCCGTCGGTAGCCGTCGAGGCCTCCAGCTGGGCGTCACGGGAGCCACAATGGGGACTGAAGCCTGGCCCAACCACGAGACCGGAGGAGCCCATGTCGGCCGATGACACCGCGAAGGTCATGGAGGCATACTTCACAGCGATGGCAAGTGGTCATTTCCAACAGTTCCTCACCGACGATGTCACCTGGACCACCATCCAGAGCGACGAAGAGCTCCTGGGGCCGGAAGCGGTCGAAACGGGCATCATGGGCCTGCACGCTCGCATGACCGGCGTGAAGACTCGTCAACTGTCCGTCGCGGACGGCACGGCATATATCGAAGGAAGCTGCGCCGGCCAGGACGGAAGTTCCCGGATCCCGTATTGCGTCGCCTACGACCTCGCCGGTGACCGGATCGCCGCGATGCGCGCGTACGGTGACATCGCCGTGTTCATGCCCGCGCACGAATAGGCGTTCGCTCACGATCGGTCCGGTACAAAGGACCGTCTCGATGGGCCACAATCCCTCTAACGACTGGGCGCAACGCACGGAATTGCCGCTGGTCGCGCTCGCAGGTCATCCTGCTCCGGTGAGCTCCAGCCCTAGGAGCGAAACGGCAAGCATCACGACCAGGAGCCAAACGATGCCGATGTCGGCGGAGGCTGGCTTGGGGCCTTTGCCCATGCGGAACCGCGCGTCCCGGACCGCGACTCTCGTCCCGAACACGAGCAGCGCCAAAGTCAGCAACGCGGTCAGCACGATCACGCTGCTCAGCGTAGGCGACCCCTTGGTGGGCTTCCGGTCATGCCGCGTTGAGGGCAGCTACGCTCGCCCGGTCATAGCCGCGTTGAAGGCGGCTAATCAGGGCCGCCCTTCCGTTCCCTCACCAGGAGACTCTGTGCTAGTCCGTTGCGGCCGGGAGCGATCACGGCCGTGCATGAGCGACTTCATCGGAGGCACCTGCGCGAGAGCGAAGCCAAAGACCACAGCCATCACGATCAGGCCGATCAGGCGCGAGTGATCAGCGATATCCCACAGGTAGGTGAGGGTAATGAGGATGCCTAGACCTGCAGAGAACATGCCGCGGAGACCGACGGCCCAGTCGTCCTCCCGCCGTGTTCGCGACAACAGCAGGCCTCCTTCCTTCAGGCTCAAACGCCAACCGTGCAGAGAGCACCATGCGCCCGCGCCGATGAGGACCCGCGAGCATCCGCATCTGCCGCTCTGCGGGCGAACGCCCGACCATGCCGCCGAGGGCGAGTCAGCGGACGTAGGCGTACAGCCTCGCCGAGGTGGCCAATACAAACAGCGTGCCCCCTGGGGAGAAACCAAAGGCTCGCGGCTCGTCGGAGTCATCCACCGAGAACCCGACGTGGCCAGCGGCGGCTACCACCACCCCCTCATTGGCAGCTGTCGCCGCCCAACCATCCTGGGTCTCGTGGTCCAGACGGTCTCCCCAAAGCCCAGCCGATGGGAGCAGACGTACACCTTGGGAACCCTCCCGCCGGATTGATGGAGGGTCAGCCTGATGCCATCCGTAGTCGCCTTCGGTGTCTGGCACCCGTTCCAGAAGCTCGCCGGTTCGAGCATCAAACACGCCGAGCCCGGAGTGACTCCCGACAGCGATCGCCGCTTCGCCGTCAAAGGCGACCGCAACGATGCCTCCTATTGCGAAAGTCGGTCCACGGAGCCAATCGCCCATGCGGGAAGCCAACGAGAGTTGTACGGACATGGCTCCCTTCTGTGTCAAGACGCGGTCCGGAGCGGAGTTCTAGGCTTGCTCGTGGCGGGTCCGGGAAGTGGCTTGTCCGA
>NZ_BAAGRF010000055.1:0-22801 GCF_054783095.1 Intrasporangium mesophilum
AAGACCCGGCAGACTAGAAACACACGACCCGGTGGCCTCGTTTTCGAGCGTCGGATCGGCCTCATTTTTGAGCGTTGCCGACAGAAACCGCTGTGGCCGATGTTCGAGACCCTGCTCGGCGAGCGCGGCCTTGTTGTTGAAGTACTCGGTTCTGGTGCGGGAGCATCCGTCCGATCGCCGGCTTGAGGTGCCGCTGCGGAAAGGTCACCCGTGCCTACCGCACACAAACGCAGCAGTCGTGCCTTGTCGACCACTTGAGCAGGTCAAGGGGCTGATCGAGGCGATGGCCACCGATCCATCGTTGATGGGCGATGAAACCTTGGGGCAGCTGGCCAGCATCTCGGGAGGAGAACGTGCGCGGCCCTCGCGATTTCAGAGCGTTTCGCACCTGAAGCGGGTCATCGGCGCGGCCCTACCCGGAGATGGCCGCGGGCGCCACCGAGCTGATGTCGGTCAAGACGTCCGATGACGCCCAGAAGTACCGGCAGGATCGCGCCTTGGCCGCCGGTGACTCGTTGGACCAGCAACTCCGCGTCGCCTTTTCTAGCTTTGCTTGCCGTCGATCACGGCGGGCCGTGTGGTCGTCTTGCGTCACTGACCGCTCGTTAGTTTCTTGGCAATGGCAAGGTTCCGAATGACGTCGACATGAGAGTCTTCCCCGTACTCGCCGGCGATCTCCTGTCTCGTTCTGGTCAAGGCATGCGCGAGTTCGTCGTCGAGTCCCGAGGCCTCGCCGAGCAAGAGCAGAAGTGATATCGCGCGGGAGAATGCACTCCGCTGCCACTCGGGCCAGAAAGTGATGTCTGAGGTGGCCACATCGGCGAGCAGGTCCACGGCGCCCTTCTTGATTGTTGCGGTGAACTCGGCCCCCGGCTTCATCTGCCGGGTCCGGGCAATCTGGTTGCGCCAAAGAAGGTCCAGGCCTGTTAACTCGTTGTCGGAGGGCAGAGTCTGCACTGCCGCATCCAAGTCGCCGTCGATCTCGTGGACCAGGCTGAAGGTCAACGGCCAAGCAGTGGGGTCAAGAACGGCGCTCAAGGCCATTGCTTTGGCCCCTTGTTGTACGTTGGGCAACAAGGCGTCGGCGTACTGCGCGATCAGGAACGCCATCATGCTGTCGCGTACGGGGACATCCCGGGCAAGCTCGAGGACGGTGGGGTGAGGGTTAACTTCGAGGTCATTGCACCAATGCTGCAGCACGACCAGTCCGTCCTCGCGCTGCCGTAGTTCGTCGAGGTTTTGGGACGGTCGGTATTGCCGCACCAGTGTTTGCGCGGCCGCCCATGCGTCGAGTACTCGACCGTTCGACAGCGCCATCAGGCCCTCAACCCGGGCTGACCGCCCGTGCTGACGGGTCTTTAGACCGGCCCAGCTCTAGAAGTTGTTGCGATCGATCCGGGCGTCCCTGTCGCAACGCATCTTCTGCGGCTGCCAGCAGCTCGTCTCCCGACCGCCTACGGCCAACGACCATCCTCACTGGATCGAGCAGACTGGCGTAGAAGGTGACCGATGCAACGCCCACTAGGACAGCCGATGGCGATTCTTCGGCCGCCTGCCACAGGTGGGTCACGTGGCCGCCGTTCACCACTCCCAGCACCTGATCGCGAAACCAGTCCGCCTCCAACGGTTCGCCGGGAGTCCAACGAAGCAGGAGGATAGCGCCCGCGGTCAATGTCAGGAGATTGAAGACGCCTGTGACAAGGACGTCCGCGTATGCGTGTCCAAAGGGAAGTCCGGAGCGTCGGGCCACAGTCGAGACGAATTTGCCGGCTAGCAGGTCCCGAACCTGCCGCGCAATCGTACCGAGGAGCAATACCCAGGCGAGTGCCTTGATCTGGAACGCGTCTTGGGCCCTTGCGACGAAAACACCTGCTGTCACGAGCAGGAAGACGCTCCCAACAAAGCTTACCGTGGCGCGACGTCGTGCGTCTCGGCTGAGATACATCGGAGTCAATTCTTCTTTGCTGCCTCCCCACCGAGTATCCATGAAGGTCGGCTGCCACGGGTCGGGGCGTCGGCGCCGGTCGAGGGGGATAAGGACCTCGTCTACGGGCCACGTGGTCATGTGCATAAGGAAGGCACAGATCGCGAGGAGCGTCCGCTTCCACCAGGGAATTCTATCCTTGGCGAGAGTCAGCCACAGCGCGGCCGCGGCGGCGGGGGACGGGTCGTTGATCAGCGTTTGGGCAACGTTCCGTTCAGCCTTCGCATACGTCCAAGCGCGATCCAAACCTATGCCGATGAATCCAACTTCGATAAATAGCAGCAGAACAGCCATGATTCCTGCCTCCTCGGACCCCGCGAGACGGCTTCCCGCCCTGATCTCGCCAGGGCCGCGGGTGAGATCTTTCGTGTGCGGTGAGCCGCGGCGCCCGCGTGACCCGGCGTCGAGACAGTGCGCTTGTGGACACGCTCACGCTTGGTCGTCTTCGCCGGTGTCTTCGTCGGGGGCGAGCGGCTCGGCCGCGACGGTCTTCTCGCGCACTTCTTGCAGGTGCTGGCCGACGGCCTGCAGTGCCGCCACGCCCTCCTCGACCCGGCGGATAGCGGCATTCACCCGCCGCGCCTGCTTCGGGCCCCAAGGGTCCACCGGCACGGGGCCGTGCGGCCCGAGCGCCCATAGCGGGCCGTCGGCGAGGCTGCCGACAAGTCGCTGCCACAGGGCCTCCTCGAAGATCGGCCAGCGGAAGATCCACGGGTACACGGTGACCAAGCGCGGCTCGGACGCGATCCCGTTGGCCACCACGACGAGCTCGCTTGCACCGGCGGGCGTCCCGAACGGCACCAGAAAGTTCGTGCTGTGCACGGTCGCGCCGGTGCCCACGCCCATCGTGGAGTGGTCATAGGTACGGCAGTAGGTAACGGTGCCGGTGGACAGGTGACGCACCCGCACCAGCGGGTAGTTGGTGGCGGCGGCCGCGTCGTCGCCGTACCCGACCGCCTGCGACAGGCCGTTGAGCACCCGGCCGTGCAGGGTGTAGCTGTGGAGCGGCCGCAGGATGGCCGGGGCCGCGGTGATCTGAGGCCGCGCGGCACTGTCGATGCAGCCGAAGTAGTTGTAGGCGTAGATGTCTCCGGTCTGCGCGGCAAACAGCACCTGCCCCGTGGGCAGCAGCAGCATCCGGCCGATGTACGGCACCCCACCAGCATTCGGCGGGTCGCTCACCCGGTGCAGCGCGGCCGTGTCGAACTCGAAGAAGTAGGTAGGCGTCAGGTAGTCGGTGCGGACACCGTTGACCGGTCCGGCGGCGATGAGCACCTTGCCGTTGGTGAGCAGACAGGCCGGGGCGTCTTTGCACCCCACGGTCTGCCCGTTCGCGTCGTTCGGGAAGTCGGGGCCCATCGCCCACGTGCCCGGGTCGCTGGCCAGCGCCGGCGGGGTGTACAGCGCGTTGTGCCCGTTGGCGCCGGCGAAGAACGCCCGGCCGTCGTTGAGCAGCACCCCGGCGCCGATCTCGCTGGAGGAGACCTCGACGATGCCGGTCGGCAGGGTGCCGCCATCGACCCACGCGTTGGCCGCGGCCACGTACTTGTCGGCCCGGCGCGAGCTGTCGCAACGCACGCTGATCACGGTCTCGTCGGGCAGCAGCACCCAGCTCTCCTCGGAGGAGCTGACCGGCTTGGCCGGCCCTGCCGAGAAGGCGTCGGTGGCCGGGTCGAAGATCGCGGTCCGGGTGTCGTCGATGTTCCCGACCAACACCCGGCCGTCGGGCAGCACGGCGCAGGCGGCGTCCCCGACCCGGGACCAGCCGGCGGGCGGGCTGAGCTCGGTCCAGGTGTCCGTGGTGGGCTCGTAGATCTCCGTCTTGTTGGTCTCGGAGCCGGCGTCGCTGTACTCGCCGCCGCTGACGAACACCCGGCCGTCGGCGAGCACCGCCGACGCGTAGTAGCGCCGGGTCCAATGCATCGGCGCCAGGTCACTCCAGGTGCCGTTCACGTAGCTGCCGGAGGAGTTGGGGGTGAGCTTGCGCCAGCGCTTGCCGCCCTGTTCCTGGCACATCACCGTGCCGTCGGTGAGCAGCAGCATCGTGCTGGCGGCGAACCCGGGACCATTGGTCAGCTTGGTCCACCAGCCGGGCAGCAGGCCGAGCAGGACACACAGGAAACGGCCCCAGTCGAGCGTGATCCGGGTACGGATCACGGCCGCGTCGAAGGCTTGCGCCACCTGGAGCTCGTCATGATCGGGCAGCAGGGCCGTCAGCGCACGGACCACCGGACCGCGCAGGTCGGCAGCCTGGTCCGGGGCGAAAGTGTCGCCGAACTCGGCCCGGAGCCTGCGATCGAGCTCGTCACGGAAGGTGTCAGTGACTGCGCTCATGATGTACCCCTCAGGATCCGACGCTCCCACCGAACGCAGGAGTGCTCGTCGAACAGAACATGGGCCAGAGCATGCTGATACACGACCGGTCGGTTGCCGCCGGAGCGCCCCGTGACGGCAACCGAGCGGCTCATCGAGGCGAAGCGCACCGGGTCCTCCGATCCCGCTCCGCCTCAAGCTAATTGGTACAGCGAAGAACTTGTGGCACCGAACGATCTACGGCTGCCCGCGCCTCGTGGACGGCGCGCAGATCGATCAGGTTCTGGTTGTGTCCGGTGTCCTTTAGCCGCCCAGCACGAGACGGATACGACCCATGACAATCCGCAGATCCCCGCCGATGGCGCGCCACCATGAGAACTTGATGCATCCTTCAATCACGTCTTGTCCAGCATCCGCGCGTTGCACTTCATGGGGTTTTCCGCCCAATGGGGCTCGGGGCTTTGTCGGGGGGCGGGAGGGGATGCGCTGTCATCGTTCCGATGAAAGGCAACGCGCCAGCGCGCCAGTTTGAGCTCGGGCCGTGGGTGCCGCGGCGGCGGGTGGCGCCATCAGTGGCGGCTGGAATGGTCCCTGTGGCGCCGCCGCCGAACGTCTGCCCGGCTCTGTCTGAGTGGAGCGTGACCGTGATGGGTTGTCAGAGGTGGTCGTCATCGGGCTCGGACCATCCTTGGGGGATAGATGAAGGCGGACCCGTGCGGCGTCGGATCGGAGGACAGTGGACATGTGAGGTTAAGACGGCTGAAAGGGGTGGATCCCGGTGCAACCCTCCCTCGACGCAACAATCAGACGGCTCCACAACAGGAACGCCGTGCGCAACGAAACAGACTCCGCGTGGCCGACCGTGGTTGCACCAACTGATCTATCTCCGGGCTAGACGTGTGCTTCTCGAGCAGATCAACAACGAGATCGCCGTCTTTGAGGACGAGATGGCCGGCCGATGGCGACGACCGGTCATTGGCCGGGGGGACGCTGGCTCGCCACTAGAAGCAGAGCAACGGTCGCAGTGGTGGCGCGGTCCGGCCGCGTGCCTCGTCCAGCTCGCACGAGATCATGCCGCGCATGCCCGCATCGATGCTGCAAGGGACGCGCTCCACAACGCAAAGCGCCTTTCGTTGTACGAGCTGAACGACCAGGAACTGGATGTCGCCGCCAGGACCCTACGCGCTGAGATCGAGAACAAGCTCATGGGATGGCGACAGGAAGCGGCCCTCAAGGCCTTGGAAAGCGTGTATCCCGCGTCGGACGCGACCCAGCCGAGTATGCCGCCCTGGCCGCCACATGCGCTGACCCATGCGCAGGAGCTGCTGGACGAATACGATCGAAACGTCTATGTCAAGCTACGGGTCGCGGGCCGGCGCCTTTTAACGGCCGCAACTCTGCTCCTCCTCACCATTCTTGGACTCTGGGTCGCCGTCAGGTGGAACGCCTTCGGACTGTCAACAACCCCGAGTGGTGGATCATTCGTGCTAAATGACTCGAAGCTGTTCCTTGGCGTCCTACTGCTTGGCGTTTTTGGTGCGATGCTCAGCCTCGCTCTCGACCTTGCCAAATCAAGGCCGACAGAAAGCCGGATCTATGAACTTACGACGGCGCGGATCGCGGTGCCGGTCGCACGCCTCTCAATTGGTGCCGGCTCAGCTGTTCTCGTGGTGGCCGCTGCACAGGCGGCAGCCAACACGAGTTCCCTCTTGTTGTACCTGACCGCAATCCCCGCTGCGTTCAGCGAACGACTCGTGCGGCGCTCTGTCGATGCGCTTGAGTCGTCCACCACCAAGGCCTGAGCATCATTGAAGATGCGCGCTGGTGGCGATGTGTTCGTCTCCAACTTGCGCTAGTGATCGGGTCGGCATGTGCGCGGTCGTCCGTCAGTCAGGCCTTTGAGCCGACGTCTCGGTTCCGACGGCAGGGATGGGGTAGCGGTCCATCAACGTGACACGGTCGGCCGGCCAGATCGACTCGGATACTTCGAGGACGTCGCCGTGCTCGTCGCTGGCTGCGTGGATCAGATGCACGACGTAGGAGTGGAGAGGGACGTCGAATGCCTGTGCCTCGGCCTCGGTGGCATGTCGAGCGGTGAGGTCGTCCACTGCGGCGGTGTAGGTCCGTCCGGTGAGTTCCTCGACGCAGAGGAAGAGAGGCTTGGGCAAGGCGTCCGGCTGTTCGAGGATGGTGCCGGCGGCGAAGCTGGTGGGCAGGTAGCTGGCGCCGATCTCGGTGAGGTTGTTCGTCTCGTCGTACACGTGGCACCGCCGGGTCACAGCCGGTGTGCCCGGCTCGAGGTTGAAGCACGCGGCGATGTGCTCTGGAAGCGGGCAGGTACCGGCGAACGTGAGCTCAAGCCGGACGGTGTTGTCCAGCCAGTCGATCCGGCCGCCTTGGTCGCCATAACGGTTCCGCGCCCGCCGCTGCAGACGCCCGCTGTCCCGGACGAAGGTGCCTATGCCGTGGCGTGAGTCGATGAGCCCTTCAGCGCGGAGAACGCTCATGGCGTGCCGCACCGTGGGAACGCTCGCCGCGTGAGTGGCCGCGATGGCCGTCTCCGCTGGCAGCCTGTCGCCAGGCCTGAGGGCGCCGTCGCGGATCTGGTCGCGCAGATCGTCGGCGATGCGGTGGTACTTGGGCAATCGGGCCCCGCGCTCGGCCATGCGTAGTGTCCTGGTGCTCATGTTTGCTTGTGTTTGGGTAGGGACCCTAGCCGTCAGGAGGGCCTCAGAACAATCCCGACATGCCCCCCTTTAGTGCCCCGATTGACTCGTCCGCGACTCTCACCTGCACGTACCGGCGGCGGGTCCGTTCGAGGAGGCGGTCGTCCGTCGCGCGGACAGCGAGCGCAGGTGCTCGAAGGATGTTCGCGACGAGTAGTCGATCAGGCAGCGTGCGGGTTGCGGTCATGAGCTCGGCGACGACGGTGAGACCGCGGTCGAGGTTCGCGGTCACTCGCTGGAGGTCGAGGGACGGATCCTGTTTCTGGACCGCGAAGGAGACGGCGCGCAAGGCCCCGAAGAGGTCTCGGCTGGATGCGACGAACTCGTGGCTCGGGCTCGCGAGGGTGGTCAGCCGCCCCCAGGCACGTTCACCGGTCGATAGGGCTCGGGCGGCGACGCGAAGGTGGTCATCGGCGATTGTCGACATTGGCGTCGGCCGCACACGCGATCTGACATCACAGATGTGTGCTCCTTGGTTGGCGATCTGACCCAGGACGTCGATGCTCGGGATGCTCCGGCGGAGCTCGGTGAGAGCAGCCGTGTGCCAGTGGTGGAGTGCAGCCTCGAGCTGGTCGTGCAGGCTCGCGGGGTTGGCTTCGGGCGCGATGCGGACGGCGCGGTCGAGGCTGAGCGGACGCAGCGCGCCGTCTCGAAGGCTGTCGATGACGCGTTCGGCGTATCGGCCAACGAGCAGGGGCCGGACGGCATCGTCGAGGCTGCCGTGGGCGATGGTGTGGCGGGCTGCGACGGCTGCGAGCGTGAGGACGTGTTGCGCGGCGCCTGCCGCCTCCCCATTGCGGCTGAGGATGGGTTGGTCGGCGTGCCGGTTGTCGTGGATGAGGTCCGCGAGCGCGCCGAGCGTGCAGGAGATCCGGGCGAGGGGGTGCTCGTCTGTGGGGTCGGCTGGTCGGATATCGGGTCTGGTGTCGAGGTCCTGGCTGTGGATCAGGTGGTTCTCTCCGTCTTTCACCGACCGCAGGTGTCCGCGCCTGATGCGGTAGCGCAGGGTTTGGGGCCGCAGGTTGGTGTACCGCGCTGCAACTGCGGGTGTCAGGTGAGCATCAATGGGTGGCCGCAGAGGCGAAGGGTAGGTGCGGATGGCCAGGTGCAGCGGCCGCCAGGTCGGGTCCGCCGCTCGGACGCGCGACGCGTCGGGTCCGATGAACTCCAGCAGGAGCCGGTGCAAAGTCACGTCAAAGGTGTCCCACTGCGCTGAGGTCGTGGGGACGGTAGAGCCGCGCAGCTGCCGGGTCAGGACATCGGCACGTTCGAGCAGGTTGAGCGCGGTGGTTGTGCTCATGAGGCGACCGCGTCGGTGGCGATCCGGCGCAGCTCATGGATGTGCCATGCGCACAGCTGCAGGTCCACCGGTCCCTCGAGCGGCGGGACCGAGTCGAGCAGGTCGAGGGCGAGCGAGAGGTGCTCGCCGATGCCGTCCTCGTCAACGGCTGGTGGCTCGTGAGCCGCCAGGCCTCGGGCGGTGTTGGCGGGCAGGGTCGCTGCGGCCAGGCGGACCTGCGCGGCGAACGGCGCGTCACCGTGGCGGTCGGCCAGGTTGGCGGCACGGTGCAGGTGTTCGAATGCTTGGGCGAGCATGCTGTCGCTCGACGGCATCATGGTCGGGTCCTTTCGGGTCGGCGGTCTCAGGGCAGTTCCGGTGCGTGCCCGCGGGCACCGATCGCCCGGATCGGTGGCGGTCGGGTGCTGGTCAGGGTTCGCGTGAGGGCACGGGTGAACGTGCGATCGGGGTTCCAGCCCTGCCGGGTCATCTCGCCGATGCAGGCGCTGGTCAGTGCGTCCTGCGCTCGGGGGTTGAGCTGGCTATAGATTTGCCGAATAGCACTGATTGCGGAGGCCACCGGCTGTGCTGTCTGACAGGCGATTTGGGCGAGCTCGCGCCCTGGCAGGTGCGGGCCGGGGGGCACGCCCGTGCCCGTGTGGTTCGTATGCCGCTGTGCCGGGTCGAGAGTGGCCAGCCCGTCGGCGCCGTGCCGGGTGACGATGTCGGCGGGGTCGCATCCTGTCGGCAGATCGGCGACAAGTGCGACCCGGCCGCCCTGCTGGCAGAGCGCGTTGACCCAACGCAGGGTGCCTTGGTGGCCGGCGGTGTCGCCGTCCAGGGCGATGACGGGCGGTTGGGTCGAGGTCGTGAGCACCTGCCGGGCTTGGGCCGGGCTCACGGCGGTCCCGAGCGTGCTGACCGGAGCCAGCTGCTCGGCGATCCCGGCGGCCGTTGCGGCGGTGGTGATGGCGAGGGCGTCGATGGGGCCTTCGACGATGATCACCGTGGCGTCCGGCATCGACGATCGTGTCGGCCGGTAGAGGCAGGTCGCCTTGTCGAACACCGCCGTGCGAGTGGGGTTGCGGTACTTGGGCGCTCGCGGGTGGCCACTCGTGTCGCGGCCGACGAACCCGGTGATGCGCCCGAGCTGGTCAGTGACGGGGATGATGAGCCGGTCGCGCAGGGTATCGATGAGGTTGCCCTGGCGGGATCGCTGGCACAGGTCGAGGGCGAGCAGCTCTTCGTCGCTGACCCCGTGACTGCGGAGGTGGTCGACGAGGTTGGTCCACCCGTGGCCTGTGTGGCCGATGAACGTCATGCCAGTCTCGCGCTCGGCTTGACGCAGATCGATGCTCCAGTGCCTGCGCAGGTAGTCGACGGCGTGTTCGTGCGCGACCGGCCGGGAGAACCATTGCCACGCATGGGCGTTCACTTCGAACGCACGCGAGGGATCGATCAATAGGCCGGTCTGTGTCTCAGTCTCGCGCCTGGCCGAGCCGGCGCGTGGAAGCGAGCGCAGCGGCATACGCTCGGTGCCTGTGCCTTCCAGGTGTGCGATGGCGTCTCGGAACCCGAGCCCGTGCGTGCGGGCGATGAAGTCGATGACGTCGCCAGATGCGCCGCACCCGAAGCAGTGGTACCGGTCGGGGATGCCGGCGACGGACATCGATGCAGTGGTGTCATCGTGGAACGGGCAGCAGGCCATCCATCCGCGCCCGGTCTGTCGTAGCTCGATCCCAGCTGCGGCGACGATGTCCTGGATGGGATTGCGCCGACGGACCTCGTCGATGTCGACCATGCGGACCGTTGGCCCGGGTGCCTGAGTCGGGGTCACAGCTCGGCAACCGGAGCTGCGGCGCCGAGGTGGGCGTGCGCCGAGCGTACGTTGACGTGGGCCGGCGGCTCGCGGTGGGCCGCGACGAGACGCGCGACCTGGTCGATGGGCAGTTCCGGGCGACGGTCCAGGACGTCGAGTTCCCGCGTTTGCTCGACTGCCGGCTTCCTGCCGAGCGCCAGATCGGTCAGCGACCCCAGGTCGGTGACGCCATCGATCAGGGCTCCGATGACGCGCCGGGCCACGAAGACCGCCTCCTCCCGGGTCCGCGCTGAGGCGACGAACGCGACCGCGGCCACGTACGTGTCGCGCTCCCCGACCGCGTACTCGGCGTCGTCGCTCATGCGGCCGACGCTGTGGTGGTCGATGCTTTGCTGGGCGTCTCGAGCGAGCCACAACAGCTCCTCGAGCAGGCCCGCTGCCTGCTTGTCACGGTCCGGAGCATGGGTCATGACGCGCCTTCCTCGCGGGTGGTGGATCCCGCTTCTGTCAGGTCACGTCACGAGCCGGGGCACCACTTGCCGAACCTGTGCCGGTCCATGGGTTCGCCTGCGCGACAGGCCATCCCGCTGGGGGCTGGCGATGTTCGTGCGCGGTGCAGTTGGTCAGAGACGCCAGCTCGATCAGTCGCGCCTCGATCTCCCGGTAGCCGCGGAACCAGTCGACGCCTGCCGACGCGGGTGCCTTGTCGCTGTAGCAGTCGCGTTCCAGGTCGCGCAGCGCGGAGAGCGCCTCGACCATGCCGTTGTGCTGTTCCCAGCAGGGTGGGATGACTCGAGTGTCGATGTGGAACCGGGTGACGAGCTCGGCGACCCAGGAGCGCATCTGCTCGAGCAGGTGATCGCGCTCGGCGGACGTGAGGGAGGGCAGGTGCGCGGGGCTGGCGAGCTGGCCGAAGTCGAGCTCAGGCAGATCTCCATCTGCGCCCGCCCACGCAGACATGGTCACTCGGCCCCGGTGGCTGCCGAGCCGGGCGCGGGTTCGATGGTGGTGTGAGATGCGCTGGAAGCGTGGGCGGCTCGGATGGCGGCCTCGGCTCGGCCGCGTTGGGTCGCGAGCGTCTTGGCGTCCCTCCGGGCGGTCCACGGCCTGAGCGTGAGCGCGATCGGGGGAGCGGACTTCATCAGAAGGATCGCGCTGCCGAACGGCAGGGTTCGCAGGGCGGCGGGCTCGAGGACCGGGACCTTCGTGGTGGTGGTCGATGTGGTGCGGCCGCCGTCGGGGCCTCGGCTGCTGGAGGTGGTCCGTTCGTCGCGTTGTCCGATGAGCTTGGACAGGTCCTCGAGGTCGCGGGCGTTGGAGCCGCCGCCAAGGATGATCTTGACGATGGCGGCATCCCAGATGGCGCTGGCCTGGTTCTCGCCCCATACCGCGCGGGCCTGGGACAGAGACTGCAGCACCACGATGGTGGACAGCCCTGAGCCGCCCCCGTCCGACATCAGTGACGGAAGGGAGGGGAGCGGGTAGTTGGCGGCCTCGTCAAGCACCAGCGACAGGGGCGGGTCCAGCCGCGACGCGGGGGAGCGGGCCGCGATTCGCCGGGCAGCCTCGGCGACGTCCTCGACGAACGCACCCACCAAACCTGCCGTTGCAGCGACCCCGCTGGACGTGCCCAGCAGGTACATCGTCCCGTCCGAGCGAAGGAACCGCTCCGGGTCAAAGTGCTCACCCTGCCCCGGAGAGACGGCGTCAAGCACCCTGGGGTCAGCCAATGCCGAGAACGCGATCGCCACCATCGCCCAGATCGAGTCGCGCTGACGCGCATCGGCCCCGACGATCGCATCGAGCGCTTGGTGCCAGGCCGGCGCCGCGGACGGGTGGGTGGCCAGGATCATGACGGCCTCGCGGGCCTGGACCGGCGACAGCGACCACCGGTAGAGGTCGCCCGAGGTGCACCCGCCGAGGGCTGCAGCATGGAGCAGACAGCGAACGGCCTGTTCGGCCGACGACTGCCAGAACGTCGAATCCGTCGTCCCAGCAGCGGAGTTCGCCGTGAGCGCCTTGGCGCGCACCATCGCGACGTGCGGGTCATGGCACCCGCGAATCGGTGACCACCGCGTCGTCGAGAGAGTCCCCGGCGCAAGGCCCTGCGGGTCGAACACCGCAACCGGGCCGCGTCGGCTCCGCGCAGCGATCGTGGACGTGAGGTTGTCCGGCCGAGTACTCGTGGTCAGCACTGCGCCCGGCGCGTCGACGATCATCGGGATGGCCAGATGAAGTCCCTTGCCAGACCGCGGTGGACCCAAGATCACCATCGAGTCCTCGACCGAGGCATAGCAGCCGACACCGCGGGAGGAACCCAGCCGGTAACCCACGTCCGACGGGCGTACGGAGGACAAGGACGGCCGGAGCGTTGACGCCCGCGCCAGCAGCGCACGCCGGCCAGCCGCCGATCTCACCTGCACCGCCGTCGCGCAACCCACCGAAGACGGTGTAACCCTCGACCGCCGACGCCAGACGAACCATGCCGGCAACAGCATGAGGACCGGCAACAAGACCATGCACGATGAGGACCAGTACAGCCACGCAGATCCGACGGCAGGGCCAAACGCCAGGTCCGGTCGAGATGGATCGGCGATGACGCGCACTGGGGACGTGGCAGAGAGGTGGGGGTTCCCACCGCGAGTCACCATCGCCGCGACTTCGGCGCCAGCTGACAACACCGTCCAGACTGCGCCGACGACAACGACGACCGTCGAGAATGCACGGTCTCCAAACGACGTTCGCTCCACAACCACCCCTTCGACGTGATACCGACGGGGCGAGCGGGGCATCATCGTGAGCGGCGCCGAGCGATGAGGACTTAGAACATTTAGCACCTGGCGCGGAGCGGCTCACGACCGCTGCGACTCGACTGCCAGGTTCCTTGCTGCGCGGGATCAGGCAAACGGTTCGAGAGGACGAGGTGTGCTTGACCCACGGCAGCAGGCCGGGGATCTAGCGATCATGGGTCACAGTCGCGGCCCGCGGCGACGTAGCCGCCACGACCGCCGGTCTGCCGCCCGCACCGCGCCACAGTCGCATATTGCCTCGGCGGTTGCCGACACCGACCCGCTGCGCTCAACTCGACAGGAACGGACCACCAGCGGCATAGGGGACGTCTATGCGAGCGCAGCAAGGGCATCGTCGATGCGACGCACGAACAAGTCTGCTGCCTCCCGCGATGCGAAGGTCAAGCCGACCCCTGCCAGACGCTGCGGGCCGGTCTGTGTGTCCACAACGATCTCGTAGCGCGCTTCCGATGCTCCGAGGAGAAGGCGACGACCGGTAGCGACATGATTGTGGGCCGACCGGACGGCCACGAACGCGGTCCTGGGGATGCTCATCGTGCCCCACATGCCTCGAAAGGTGAGCCGGTCGCGCGTGATCACGGCCCCGACATGCCACCAACTCCAAGCGGCCCACAGCATGAAAGCGCCGAAAATCAGCGGAACGATTCGACTGCCGGGGTCTGCGGGGTCACCGAAAATCGCGACCGCGGCCATACCTGCAGCGAATACCAGCCCCCACGCCACGAGGGGCCAACGGAGCATAGGCAGTTGTGGCACGTTGATGATGGCGTCTTGACCTGGCACCGGCGGATTGTTGCACGCATCTCGGCTACAAGACTCGACCGCGCACACCGGACGATCGACCGCCCGCTCGGAGCCATGTCCGGACGTTGCAATCTTCCTCCCCAGATCCGTGTGGCCTCCCTGTTCAGATCTAGAGGGTCAGCGTCCGCACCTCGGGTGTTGGGCGCGTGGCTAGGCTTCGAGTTCGTCAACAGCGCGCCGCCTGCGTTGGCAGCCTCATATCGCGCAGCACAACGATGCGGAGGCTGGCACGGGTCGCGGTGACCGGCGTGACTTCTACCTGGTGGAGGACGAAAAGACGCGCGTCGCGACGCCGAGGTGGACGCGGCTGAGGCGGCATCGGGCCTGCGCCTGCTGGACGGATACCGGGAGCTTGTGCCGACCTTGGGCGATGGAGTGGTCAGCGGTCTGCTTCGAGTGTGCCCTGCCGGCGATCTCGAGCGCCAGCAGGAGTTCAAGATCCGGGCTTAAGAGAACCGAAGGGCTGACCAGTACAGGCGGCGACCGGCGCATGTGCAGGTCGACCCTGCATTGGTCGGCTCTCTGTCGAAGCCAAGTAGAGAATGGGTGCTTGCGCAGGCGGTGCACGGGCAGCCGCTACACCCGAGTGATGCACGCCCTGGTCGGTTCCGTGAGAGGTTTCATCAGCTGGTACAAGACAGCGCCCCAGGTCGAAGTCCTGGGGCGTTGTCGGTGCGTAGTGGCTCAGCTGGCCTTGTGGTAGGCGGCCTGGATCTCCTGGCTGATGCGGCCGCGGTCGCTGACGTTGTAGCCGTTCTGGCGAGCCCATGCGCGCATGGACTGAAGCTGGGCCTTGTCGGACTTACCTCGAGAGCGCCCGCTGGGCCCACGCGCGGCCCGTCCACCGGTTCGACGGGCGTGTTGGACGTAGACGTCGAACGCTTCCCGCATCTTCTTGGCGTTCTTGTCGTTGAGGTCGATCTCATAGGTCACGCCGTCGATGGCGAACTGTATGGTCGCACCACCCTCTGCGATCTCTTTGCCGTCGATGTCATCGACAAGCCGGGTGATGACCTTCTGTGCCACGGGTACTCCTATATTCCGGGTGGTTCCCTGTCCCGGACACCTTAGGCGATTGAGGCCCCCCAGGCCTAACAGCCCGGGGGCCGACGGGGTTCAATTCATCGGCTAATGCCGGGCGCGTGTAGCTATGGGCGCTTTCCGATGAAAGCTGTCCCGGTCCAGCTGGCCGCGGCGCAGAACGACGACGACGGGCACGACAATGACCCGATTGAGCCGTAGGGGTCGATAGTCACTGGGTTCGACCAACTGGATTCGTTGAAGGTAACCACGCTTCTCTGATCTTGGGTGGTCGCCATGCAGAACGAGGTCGAGGCGCACGAGACGCTCCCGAGCGCGATCGAGGGTGCGCCCGGCATTGGCGCCCACCCGGTTCCGTCGTAGGCCATCGCGGGTTGCAGGCGGTCTCCGACAGCGATGCAGAAGGAGGGCGCCGGGCATGACACCGAGGCGAGCCGGCCCTGCGGAGGCGCACTGGGTGCCGTCCAGGAGACTCCGTCGAAGGTTGCTGCCCGGCCCATGCTGTCGATCGCCGCGCAGAACGTTGGGGACGCGCACGACAGGGACGTGACCGCTACCGCGACGCGCGCACCGGGGGCCCAGGTCGTGCCATCGAACCGCATGGTGTATCCATTTCCGTCGCCCGCGAGGCAGAACGACTCGCTCGGACACGACAGGCTCGTTGGTGCGAACGGTCCAGCAGGAGTCTGGCCGAACTGGTAGGGCGCCGACCAGGTCGACCCGTCCCACGTCGATGCCATCCCGCCCTGGGTCACCGCCGCGCAGGACGTGGCCGACGCGCACGATATCCAGGCGCCCATGGAGCCTTCGACGCGGGGAAAGATCGTGGCCGGGGCCGACCACGACGACCCGTTGTACGTGGACACTCGACGGTCGCTGATGGCCGCACAGAACGACGCCGAGGGGCACGACACCGACCACAGCCCACCGGTCGACGGGTCGGCCAGCACGGGTTCGGACCACGCCGTCCCGTCGTACGTGGCGGCGTAGTCGCCGTCGATGGCGGTGCAGAACGCCGCGGTCGGGCACGAGACCGACAGGCCGGCGCCGCGCGAGTACGTCGGATCGGACCAGACGGCGCCGTTGAAGGTGACGGCCCATCCGGAGCCGACCGCCGCACAGAAGGTGGTCGATGGACAGCTCACCGACTCTAGCCCTGTCGCGTTGGTCTGCTCCAGCCCCGACCAGGTCGCACCGTCCCACCTGTTCGCCGCACCGGCCCTGTCGACGACGACACAGGATGAGGCCGTGGCGCACGAGATCGAGCTGACCTGCGTTCTCGTGGGCGTCACGATCTGGCCTGCCGACCATTGGTGGGTGGCCGCCGAGAAGGTGGCAAAGTCGCCATGGTCATCGACCACGGCACAGAACCCTCCGCTCGCGCACGAGACGGAGATCGGCGTCCCGCGCACGCTGACCGGGTAGGGACCGGCCCACGCCACTCCGTCGAACACGTACGCGTTCCGGTAGAAGTCGATGGCCGCACACAGGGTCGACGAGGCGCATGACACGGTCCGGAGCCCGGCAGGGTGGAGCACTTTGGAGGCAGTCCACGCTGTCCCCGTGGAGGTCCAGATCCTGCCCTTGGCATCCGCGGCCGCGCAGAAACTGGTCGACGGGCAGGAAACGGCGGTCAGCAAGGTGCCAGCGCCAATATCGGAGGGCTCGGACCACGACTGACCGTCGTACTTCACCGCGTACCCGTGCTCGTCGACGGCGACGCAGAACGTGTTGGTTGCACAGGACACGGACTGCATCGAGCCACGACGCGGGTCGATCTCTGTCGGCCCTGCCCACGCAATGGGTTTCAGACCGGTGACTTGCCGTTGTGGCGTGCTCGCTGCTGCCGCGGTCGCGGTAGGCGGTATGGAGAGCCGGAAGTACCAGACCCCGGCGCCGGGCAGGGAGTAGCTCGCCGGGTACACGCCAAGCGAGCTCGATGTGCCCGTGGAGACCGTCGTCCAGGCGGTGGACGAGGCGGGTCGGCGTTGGAGCTGGACGGTTCGCGCGACGTACTGCGTTCCAGACTTGATGGTCACTGTTGAGTTGAACTTGTCGCCGACCTCGCCGACGGCCGGGGTTGTGGGCCAGCCCAGGACACTCGTTGCGGCACCGGTGATGCCGGTGACCTGCCGCTGTGCTGTGACTCCCGCCGCTCCGGTCATGGTGGCTGGAACGTACATGCGGAAGTACCACACCCCGGTCGACGGAATGGCGTACGAGGCGGTGTATGCGCCGGCTGAGGTGGTTGTGGCGGTGGCGATCGTGGACCAGGTCGTCGAGCTGGACGGGCGCCGCTGGATCTGGACCGTTCGGGCCACGTAGCCGGTCCCCGTCGTGACCGTGACCTTGGATGAGAGCCCGTAGCCGACGGCGCCGCCTGTGGCCGTGGTCGCCCAGCCGGAGAGGGTCGTGGTGAGGCCGGCAACCCCGGTTACCTTGCGCTGCGCGGTGGCGCGGGCCGTGGCGCTCGTCGTGGAGGGAACGTAGAGGCGGAAGTACCAGACACCTCGTGTGGGCACCGCGTATTTGGCCGTATAGGCGCCCGACCCTGTGGTTGTCCCTGACGAGACGTTCGACCAGGTCGTCGAGGCGCTGGAGCGGCGCTGGACGTAGACCTTTCTGGCCACGTAGCCCGATCCCGTCTTGACCGAGACCGCGTCGGAAAAGACGTAGCCGACCGCGGCCGTCGCGGACGTGGTAGCCCAGCCGGACACGCTGGTGGGCACCGCCGCTTCTGCGGGTCGCACACTCCCCAGCAGCAGTAAAGCAGCCCCGGTCAGCACGACCACGACGCGTCGCATCAAAGACACGAAACCCCCCAAAAGTTCGGCGAACGAAGGCAACATATCCGCCCAACCCTTGACCTCGGGGGCGAATCTCGTGGGTTTCGGCACCAACCACACGATTGCCCCTGTGCGCACGCTTGTGAGTGGACGGCCATGCCAGGCGCCGAGGCCGGGGCCGTGTAGTCGCTCGCCTCTGACAGTGTGGTTGCGGCCCCTTGCAGGGAACCAGTTTCGGACGATCAAGTAGTCAGCGGCGATTCCGTATTTGAGGTGTGGGGCCAACTGTTGCGGCACGAAGGTTTCCGCTTGCGCGGATTGCGCCCGCCCGGCGCGTGGTGGTGGAAGCAGGGGTGGGGCCGTCCGGCATACTCGCATGACATTGGTGGCCTGCGCGGTCACGTTGGGCGGTTTTGCAGCGGTGCCGGCTCCGACTAGTCCGGGCTGATCCTGATGCTCGCCGGTGGGCTTCTCATCTGGTAGTGGTGCCACCGCGACCACCGTCGCCAGTTCGTGCAGGGGCTAGAGCAGGCCGACCCCAACAGTCCGCCCGTGGTCGTCGAGGAGATCGTCCAGCAACTCGAGCAGTGAGCGGATTTGGTCAGCCCCGGTCACAGTCGGCGGATCGTCACGTTCTATCGTGACCCGCGTGGGGCACCGGGAGGGTGTCCGCTGACTTTGTATGGGGGTACTGGTGGTAACTCACACTGTGTCGCGTTCGCGTGGAAGCGCAGGGCCGGGGTGGCAGCGCTTCTGCACCGTTCTCGGCGTTGTCCTCGCTTTAGTGGTGGGCGGGTTCGTTGCGCCGACGGCGGCCTTCGCCGAGGACCCGCCGGTGGTCCAGGCGCCGTCGGACCTCGCGCTGACGGGCGTCGCCACGGTCGGTGAGACGCTCGCGGTGACATCCAGCGCGTGGGTGCCCGACACGACGATGGTCTCGTACGTGTGGCAGGCGGACGGGGTCGAGATCGCCGGCCAGACCGCCGACCGTCTCGCGCTGACTCCGGACCTGCTGGACAAGACCGTCTCGGTCGTCGCGACGGGTACGGCAGCCGGCTACACGAGCGCCTCCGCCACTGCCGCAGCTTCGAGCCCTGTCGGCAAGGGGGCCATCGCGAACGCTCCGACACCGACCGTGAGTGGCACCGTGCGTGTCGGGGCGACCCTCACCGCGCAACCGGGCCGGTGGCCCGACGGGGTGACGCTCACCTACGAGTGGCTTCGCGACGGTGTGGCCATCGACGGCGCGCTGTCGGGCACCTACGTCCTCGTTCCCGCTGACCTGGGGCACGCTCTGGCCGTGCGCGTGACCGGGCACCTGCCGGCGTACGAGGACTCGGTTCAGACGTCTGCGCCTACCGCCGCCGTGGCGGCGGGTGTGTTCACCTCGGCCCCGGTCCCGACCATCTCGGGGACCGTACGCGTCGACAAGACGCTGACGGCGAACCCAGGCGCGTGGGCACCAGGAGCGACCTTCACCTACCAGTGGCGGGCCAACGGCGTCGTGATCTCGGGTGCGACCAGCCGGACCTTCCGGCTCACCTCGACGGTCTATGGCAAGGCCATCAGCGTCACCGTGAGGGGGACTGCGCAGGGGTATGCCGCGGTCAGCCGGACCTCGGCTGCGACGGCCCCCGTGGGTCTCGGCACATTCTCCGTCGCCCCCACGCCGACGATCAGCGGAGTCGTCGAGATCCATCGCACGCTGACCGCGAACCCCGGAACGTGGTCCCCATGGGCGTCGCTCAGCTACCGATGGCGGGTCAACGGCGTCGCCATCTCGGGGGCGACCGCCAGGACATTCACCATCCCGTCCACGTGGGCAGGCAAGCGGATCAGCGTCACGGTCACGGCCAAGCGGTCGTATTACCAGACGACATCACGCACCAGTGCCCTGACGGCACCCGTCACCAAGCCGTTCTCGGTTGCACCGCGGCCGACGATCAGCGGCACGACCCGCGTGTACTCCTACCTCAAGGTATCGGTCGGCGGCTGGAGCCCGGCCCCCGCGTCGTTCAGCTACCAGTGGAAGCGCAACGGGGTCAGCATCTCCGGCGCCACGGGCGGCAGCTACCGACTGACCGACAGGGACTACGGCAAGACGATCACCGTCACCGTGACGGCCCGCCGCAGCGGCTACACCACCACGGGACGGACCAGCTACGGGACCGCCAAGATCGGCGCGCCGGCGCCGACTCTGCGCTCTGACGGCATGTACGCCGTGGGATCCACCATTCCGGCGGGCACGTACTACGCGCCGGGCGGCTCGGCATGCTACTGGGAGCGACGCAGCATGGCAGGCAGCAGCCTCGCCGGCATCATCGCCAACGACTTCAACAGCGGCGGCCGCAACATCGTCACGATCAGCTCCACCGATCGGTACTTCTACACGCACGGCTGTGGATCGTGGACGCGGCTCGCGAACATCTGGACGCCGGGCACAAGCGCCGGTCAGGGGATGTACAAGATCGGTCTGCACCTGAAGCCCGGCCTTTATCACGCGTCCGGTGGATCGAGCTGCTACTGGCAGCGGACCAGCGGGTTCGGCGGCACCCTGCAGCAGATCATCGAGAACGACTACGGGGTCTCCGGTCCGTATGTGCAGATCCTGTCGAGTGACGTCGGCTTCACGTCATGGCATTGCGGCACCTGGACCAAGGTCGGCTGATTCGTCAGGGAGGTGGAGGGCGCCGACGTGCGATCGGCGCCCTCCACTAATGCGCCTCACCGCACCCAAGGCGCTTGCTCGCCACGCCCCGGCCCCTGCGCGCGGGGCAAGCTTGAACGGTGCCCATGGCAGGTCAATGCTCTTACCGCGCGCGCTGGCCCCAGCCCCGGACACAGGAATCTCACTAACGTCTGCTATGCGGCTGATGAGCGGATGCTCCTATCGCAGCTCGAACTCGAAGCGATCGGCCCAGCCGAAGTCAAGGTCTTGCTGTGCGGCCTCCTCGAAGACCCCAACAATGCTGGAGAAGAGAGAATCACCAAGGCGTTCTCGGCTCCGACCGGAACTGAGCCAGACGATGCAGACCGGACGGGGCACGTCAGCCAACAGCCCGTCGCGAAGGGCGGCAAGGTTACGGCCGTAGAACTCACCGAACTCCAGTTGCCGCTCCAGGGCACGATGCACGTCCGCCTCGCTCTGGACAACGTCACCGTCGATCACGACTTCCGCCATGGCCGAAACCTATGAGATGGCAAGCACGGACGTCGTCACGTCGATCGGCGGCTATGTGCGGACGGCGACTCTGAGGTCGGCACTGTCCGGTGTGATGCTGCGAGGATGTCTGTATGGCCAGGAAGTTGAAGGGTCCTACCTTCGCCGAACTGCTTAGGCAGCCCACGTGGAGCGAGGCGGAGCCGCGGGAGTCGGGTGAGCACGCGGTGCGACCCGGCAGGTACAACCATGCTGGCGAGCTCTTCGACCCCAGTGGCCGACTGCTGGTCCTGCAGCAGGAGGACATCACGCCCCAGCGGGCGCAGGAGCTCGTTAGCGGCGGTGCGCTCGTGGCCCATGAAGTCTGTGGGTGCGGCGGCTGGGCCGGCTGTCAGCCGGACTGGTTGTCCATCGACGCCTTGTCGCGGATGCGTGCGGATTCGCCGTTACTCCGGGGCCGTGGCGTGCCGGCCTGGATCGATCTTTGGAGTAGCGAGGCAAGCCAGGTCATCTATTTGCACGGAGACGTGCAGTGGGGCGACGAGCTCGGTTGAGCGCCCCGCTGTGCGCGGCTGGACGCATGGACCTGGTCCAAGGGGTTGGACGCCTCCGAACTCCGCCCAGCGGCATTTCCGGATGCCGGCTCGACGGCTACCCGCCACCATCTGTGTCATGCGGATCCAGGTCCTGCACCTTGAGGCAGGAAACCCAGTTGCTGTGGAGTGCGAGACGCCGGCGGGCCGTCTGCTTGTCGCCTGGGGAGGTAGTGAGCCGCCGTTGGTCGGAGAGTCCTACGACGTTGAGATAGATCCGGTGGGCGAACTCGCTTGGGGCGACCAAGTGGCCGTTGATAGGTCCCAGGAGACGACTGGGGCGTCATTCGTGGGGCTGGTGGAGCACATTGAAGGGGACACGGTGATGCTTCGCGTTTCGGAGTCTGTTGTCGTCCTTGAGGTAGCTGGCGATCCGCCCTTGGGCATCCTTGGACGTGAGGTCTCAGTGAACCCAGAGGCGTTGGTGGTGTACCCAACCGGGGTTTGAGGGATCAAGTTCCGTTAGCCAGTCACAGCGCGGTCCGCCACCCGGTCCGCGGCATAGAAAGACGTTCGCCCGCAGCGCGGCATAGCGTGCTACTGCAATGAGGCATTCTTGGGGCCGTGAGCGGTGTCTTCGAGCGACGGCGTCGAAAGCGGGAGCGAGCTCGGCAGCTGCGCGCGTTGGGCGATTGTCCTGAGTGCTGGCATCCGTGGGTTGAGCATCCGGGCACAGGCAACGACCTCAACGGTATGTGTGGCGAGTGCGCCTACGAGTTCGAGCACAACCAGAGAGAGTCCTCAGCCCCGGGCTGCCGGCTCCCTTGCCCACCAGCCGGACTGACGCGCTCGTTGCGGCAGTTCCGGACGCTCGCGTGAAGGTATGGCATCCTCACCCCGTGCGGATCAAGGGGTCGCTCTGGATCGTCATCGCGTCGTCGGCTGTCGCGGGTGCGTCGATGGGCCTCGCCCTGTCAGGCGGCTCGTGGCGGCTTTGGCTGACCGCTCTCGGAGGCGGCATGACGGTCGCCAGCCAACTGGAGAGAGCCCCTAGTAGCCGCTGAGGTTTGCCGGCAGCGGCATGAGGGACGGGTCCAACCGAGGCTCCCTTAGCATTCCGGTCATGAAGGACCCTCAGCCCGTGACGCTTGACCTCGACGACTCGGTGGTGACGACCAAGCCCGTCGCCGAGGGCAGCGAGCGTGTCGGACTCGTCATCCATCAGCACAACGGCTCCTGGCAATTCATCGGGCCCACGCCCGGCACAGACGAGAACGGCGAAGTCCTGCACTTCTCCCACCTGTTGGACCTCGACGCCGGCCTCTCGCAGGTGCGGCGACTCCCGCCCGGCGGGGTCATGACCCGCATGCCGATCGGTTGGGCAACGCAACACTTCCGAAGCGATGACGCGATGGACGACTACTTCGACCACTGACGGAAGGCGCGCTCATCGGAACGACCGATCGGCGGCTACTTGTTTCATTGACGGCAGGACCGGTGCCTGCGCAGGCTCTGGTTCAGGTGCCCGGGTTCGTCGCTCTCAACC
>NZ_BAAGRF010000056.1:0-42105 GCF_054783095.1 Intrasporangium mesophilum
TCCACTGAGATCACCCATCCAATCTGTCTGGGTGGCCTCGTTTTCGACCGTCGCTATGGCCTCGTTTTCGAGCGTCGTCGACACATCTTGAAGCCGTACAGAAAGTTGTCGGGATCGGCACGGCATATGTCTGCGCTCCGTCGGGTGATGCGCGACAGTCGACCGTCAGCTCATGTGCCACAGGGCGTGGGTCGGCACCGTGGGTTCGGGAGTCACCGTGGGCGTCCGGACTCGAGGAGGCCGGGACTCGCGCTGGTTGTCTTGTCTCTCGCGGAGCAGCGGTTGGACGCGGTCCGAGCGGTGTTGGCGCGTACGGATGTCACCGAGGTAGCGGCGGGGTGTGGGGTGCACCGCTCGACGGTGCATCGGTGGGTGGGTCGGTATCTGACCGATCAGCTGGCGGGGTTGGCGGACCGGTCGCATTGGCCGGTGTCGTGCCCGCAGCAGGTGGCATCGGTGGTCGAGGCTGCCGTGACGGAGATGCGTCGCAGGCATCCGCGATGGGCGTCGCGCCGGAACCGGATGGAGTTGATGCGCCATCCGGTCGCGGGGGTTGTGGTGCCTGCGAGCGCACGATCGATCGGATCTTGATCCGGCAGGGCCTGTTGCGGCCCCGGCCGCGGAAGAAGCGGAAGAGCGCGTATGTGCGGTTCGAGCGGCCGGGCCCGATTCAGCCGTGCGGGATCGACATCGTCGGCGGGATCGAGCCAGCATCGATCTCGTCGACGATGCTGAGTCACGTAGGCATGGGATCGACGGGGTTATAACAGACGACCCAGAGCGAGCGCTCGAGCAGGCGAGACGTTTATGACGACGCGGAGTATGAGACCTTGTGATGGAGGGCCTGTTCGTCCCGTCCGTCGAAGTAGAGGGGCTCACGGCGGTCTGGCTAACGACGACCGGGCCTACACCATCCATCAGTGCGAGGCCGGCGGAAGGCTGTTTGCATGACATGGCATCGCCTCCCCCCTATGGTGAGGGTGTGAGCAAAGAACGCCTGATCACGTCCATTGCGAGCCTCGCGAATATCCCCGATCCCGGTCGTGGTGTCGGCTCGTCGGTGTACAAGTCGCTGTTCGTTGGGGTCTGCAGGCGGTTCGGACTCGACTCCAACGGCACGATGCCCGAGCTTGCGCAGCGCATAGTGACGGCCGCGAACCTTCCGTACCGCGCCGACGTCTTTGATAGTAGGCTCACGCCATCCGGGGGAGGCTCAACAGTAACTCGCGAAGGTCTTGAGGCGATCAAAGAAGCAGTCGAAAAGTTGCGCCCCCGATAAGTCGCTCCCTTCGCAGCAAGATCACGCGCAGGACGAGATTGTCTGGATGCTTCGTTTCACGGAAGTCACTTAAGACGCCGAGTCTTTCGCCGCCAGGTTCCAGCGGCCTCGATGAGTCTGCGAGCAACCGGGCGTTGGACCTATCTGCTGCGGGAGGGTGCTGAATAGCATGGCTGCGTACAAGGGCTGGGCCAGCAATCTTGCCTCCCGCAAAGGTCATGCAGAGGAAGGGGTCCCGTTACGTCGCCCCAGCCTGATGCACGACGACGGCTCCCCCGCGGCGAGCCTATGTTTCCGAGTCGCGCATCGCCCGGAGCCTCGCTTCGTCGGACCGACGACATCCTCTTCACTAAACGGCCCATCGCCGTCTTCATCGATGGCTGCTACGGGCGCGCGTGCCCAGAACACTGCACAATCGCGCGGTCGAACGCGCCGTGTAGGTCCGAAAGACTAGGCAAATGTCATTCGTCATGCGACACAACGAAGGGCCTGCGAGCCCCGGGCTGGACGGCGTTTCGCTTCTGCGGGCACGAGGATCCCGAAGCCGTCCAGCGTCCGTATTGGCGGTCGTCTGCCTCCTAGGCCGTACTGGTTGAGGGCAGCCCCCGGTAGGTGTCTGGCTTCAACTGCGCATGCCGGGACAACGGGCCCGGCAGTCTGTAGTAGCCCTTGTCCGGTTTGCCGTACCGGTACAAGCGCCACAGCTGGTACGACGGACCGAGGTCGTTCGACGCCTCTACCTCGTTCTCGGAGATGTAGAACGGCACCTCCTTGGCGTACCGGGTGGTCTTGACCTCGATGAACACTGGCTCGTCTGTCAGAGCATGGAAGGACTGGATGTCGTAACCCAGGCCATCGCCGTCAAGCACGGAAATGTGGCGAACCTCAGCGGCGAGGTCGCTCCGCCCGCCGATGCTTAGGCGCTCTCGCTCAGCATTCAGCACGGTCTCTTCACCTGCGCGACCGAGCGCGCGGTTCGCCGCCTCGATCGCTGCGAAGCTCACATCGAGGACGCCGACGCGACTGCGGTGGCCCTTCGGCCAATCAGCAGCAGGCGGATCTACCTCAGCCCCAAGTTCGGACCGGACAACGCCGCTGTCCGCTATGGCCTTCAACATGAACGAACGCAGGTCGGCGTCCGCCTCGAACCGCTCCCGCACAACGGTGCGGAGGCGATCTTGCACATTGCGCAGCGGCTTGTAGCCGGGAATCCAAACGGCGCCCATCTCGTCGAGAACCGCCGAGACGTTGTTGAATTTGTATTCGATGGCGCCCGAGGATCGAGCCACGTCACGTTCTACCTCGCGGCGGAACTCGGTCTTGGTGTATCTCTCCCCGGCCAGCTCAAGCGTCAACATCCGGAAGTAGACGTCGACCGTCACGCGGATCTCTTCGTCAGTCCAGGGTCCAGATGCCACGTCCTGATGGTGGCGCAGGATCCATAGCCATGGTGCGAAACCGCGGAAGTTGTGGCACGTCGACCGTTGGATCGCGGAATGACCTGCCTGTCGGCGCTGCCAACTCGGGTCGCGATCTCTGCCCCGCTCGAGTGGCTCACCGGCATCGGCCAGCGGACGTGGGACAGAGGAACCACCTGCGCCAAGCAATCAGAAAGCCAAAATCAGCTAGGCTTCCTGACACGAGCTCCGCGCCTGTCCTCGGTCACTGCCCGCTCGACGGCGAGCCGGACGGCCTCGACCGCCGCGGAAGTGGCACCGTCGACCCGCACCCCCAGCCGCTGCACGTGCTCCTGTAGGGCCACGGAGTCGAGTCGTCCGCTCGCGTCGGCCATCGCTCTGACGCCGATGTACAGGGCCGAGCAGACCATGCCGTGGACTTCGTCCGGGCCGCCCGCGTCAAACGCGGTGCGAACGGCATCGACCACCACCTGATCGTCCAGAACCAGGCGGCCTATCTCGACGGAACGATCCCTTACGAGCACCCCGCAGGCCGCCTCCCGACCCTTGGCCGCTGTCACGCCGCCTCCAAATCCAATGCGACGGGTGCCTCCAAGGCCACCGTGGTGGTGCTTCTCCTGAGGCGCTTCGAGAGCGAGCCGGGGCGGTGGACCACCAAGACGGCTACGCCCAGTGCGCGCACCTGCTTGACCAGTGCCTCAAAGATGTGGTCACCGGATGCGACCACGAGTCGGTCGAAGCGTCGGCCGATCTCTGCCGGGTTCGCTTCGTTGATGAGGGCCTGGTCCGCTCCGTCAGGGCCCCTCGCCCAGCGGACAAGGGCCTGGGGCCAGGCCAGCTTGGCAATCACTCCCAGGTGCGGGTTAGCGGCGATGACCACCTGGTCGCCGCACTGAACGTGGCGGTGGCGATATCGGGCTAGAAACTCCGCGACAGCCGCCTCGCTGCTGTATGCGTCGCCGAGCAGGTTCTCGATGTCGACCAGGTGGAGCGTCCGCCCCTTCGAGAAGCAACCTTGCCTAGCGTCCGCACCTTTCGTTCTCACCGGAGTCATGAGGCAACCATACGGCTCACCCGTATCCGGTGTCAACGGAAAGTCTGAACGTTGCTCCGGTGTACCGGATCAAACCTTGCGTCGACCATGGCACCACCCAGAACGAGGGCGCCTCTCCCTTCGACGTCGACGCCCAGGCACGGTTCATCGCCAGATTGCGCCGCTACGACGTCGTAGTGGCCCAGCACGGCTGCCCCGAGCGCGATCCGCGCCTCGACGGGCAGATATCCGGGTTGCCAGGCGACCGACACACCAATCCCCGCCGCCGCAAGCGATGCCAGAGCGCGCTGGGTCCAGGCGACGCGCGTGAGTGGGCTCCGGATGCTCCACCCTTCCCCGGTGGCTTCCCACGCCATCAGGGTGGTCAAAGGGTTCGCTTCGGCCGCCAGGTCCATGGGACGCCCGGGCGCGAGGTCGGCTAACCGCCTGCCTGATCGCAGGACGAGCCATCCCTCCCTCTGTACCCGCTCTACCGGCTCGTCGAAGGTCTTAAGGAGATTCCCTAGCGCCCGCTCATGTCCCCGGAGCGTGGCAACCGGCTGAGGAATCAGCACCTGCCCATTGAAGAGCCCGAACGCCGACGCGGCTCCCATCCTGGCCGACCCCAGCTTGCTGACGTGCGGGAGGTCGGCGTGCGAGATGATCTCGAGCCGTACACGACGAGACGCGCGGTACTCGACAAGGAGTTCCTCGGCAGTGTGGTGTCCTGTGCTGGAAGTGATGCGGCTCCCAATGGGAGCGACCAAGTGGCCCGCCTTGCTGAGCAGGTGGGCGCACGGTGCCAAACCGATGTCCTCGATGGCGGTGATGGGCGCCGACCCGAGTGAGCCGTCTCCCTTCACAAGCACCAGTTCGTCTCCAGGCAGCAACGCGCTTACCAGGCACGGCCCTGCACTGGTGGCGACATAGCTCAGCTTGGGGAGAGCGCGGCGTTCTATGCTCACGGGCAGCCGCCGACGAGCCGGCCTTGCTCCATCCAGCCCCAACCTTGGAACTCGAGGTGGCGCAGGACTACGTCCCGCCACACCTTTTGCCCTCGGGGAGCGTTTGTCGGTGGCACTTCATCGGACTCGAGGGCTCCGAACTCCTCTAGGCGCTGCACCGATAGCCTCAGAATCCGGTCGACCTCCTCGCGTTCATCTTCTGCGAACACTGCGATGTATGGCTCGTAATGCTTGGTGAGCAACCCGAGGCCCCCGAACGTGCCTCGCCGAATGTGGAGCTTCAGAACCTGCTGCGCGGCCTGCGGGTGCAGGGTGCAGCTGACGTGCTTCCGGGCTCGACCGGCCAGGTGGGCGATGAGGCCGAGAAAGGCGTTGTGTGCCTCGGCGAGGCATAGCCCTTCCATTTCGCGAATCGCCGTCTCGATCAGGGCGTCGTCGACGGCGTAAATCCACATGCCCTCGACCTTCTGCCGGACGATCAGGCCCCGCTGCACCGCCGCCTCCGGCTTGAGCCGTGGTGCTCCAATGGCACCGAGAAGGACGTGGCTGTCCCGCGCGGTCACGACGTCGCGGGGCGACGCTTTAGGCCGAGCCATCGGCGACCGCCCGAGCGGCGGCGAGGGCGTACTCCGGAGAGATCTCGTTGATCTCGCCCTCCCAGATGTCGTCCTCAGCATCCCGAAGGACGGAGTTGAACGCGTGGATAAGCGATCGGGGCGTGAGGGCCGTGTGCGAGATGTCGAGCTGGGCGACAAGCGCCACGAGCGCTTCCTCCGTAAACGGCCATGGCGCACGAGACCGATCGATGGCCCACTCGCTTAAGAGACCCGAGATCAGTTCTAGGCCCTGCTCTGCCGATAGCGGTGGGAGATCGATCGTCTCCGACGCGCGGTCGTAGATCGTTTCGCCGATGATGTTGCGGACGGTGCTCTTCGCTCCAGTGGTGAATGCGAGGACGACCGTCAACCCGGTGGAGTTCCGGTCGAACACCTTGTGGATGCCGCCCACGCTCTCCGCCAACTGCTTGGCGGGAAGCTCCCCCAGTTCCTGCACCTCGTCCAGGAGCAGCAGCAGATGCCCTTGGCGGGACGCTACGAGCGCCACGAGGTCGTTGAGAACCGTGATTACGTCCGCCACCGTCTCAAGGCGACGCCCGAGCCCGACTGCACGTAGCTCTGCCATCGGCAGTTTCTCACCCCGCAGCCAGTTCTGTGCCGTTCTCGCCTGCGCCCCGCCGGCGAAGATGCGCACGAGGGCACGCGACAGGTCGTCCTCGGGGTCACCGCCGACCGTGGCGAACAGGTCGCCCCCGAGGCGGGCGAGCAGGCCTGACGTGGCGGCCTCGTCGATAATGGACTGATAGATACCCTTGAAACTCTTGATGCCTCGTGGCACCACCACGTATAAGGGCTCGAGGCCAGCCTCGGCCTCTGCTTGTCGCTGCATGTAGCGCAGGGCGTGGGTCTTGCCCGATCCAAAGCTTGCCCAGAGGAACACGATCTGGGAGGCGCCAACGCGAGTGGCTCCGCGGACGAGGCGCCTGATCCGCTTGAGGGCATCCGGTCGGCCAACCCACACCTCGGCCGAGTCGTGGTTAGCCACAACGTTAAACGGCCACGCCCGCAGGTTCACGTGCTCGAAATTTCCGTCACCCATTCCAGGTCCTCCCCGAAGAACCGATCTTCACATAAGACATGCCGCCACCCCGGGCGCCTCCGTACCGGATGCGACGCGGGTCCTGCTTCTGCTTGTCGCGGATCACATCGAGGCCCTCGCCCACTTCGAAGTACGTTGAGCCGTCATCGAGCCCCCGGGCGATCGCCAGCAGCACCAACTCCCTCGCGGAGGCGTACCCCATTCCCGTCTTCAGCTCAGCGTGGGCTGCGACGATTCGCTCCCACACCTCGTCCGAAGTTGCTCGACTGTGGCTCGTACCCCAGGCAGCCGTCAGTGACCTCACAAGTTCACTCTCCAAGAAGGCTTCTGCCGATGTGGCCGCGAGCAGGTGGCGGAAGAAGGGATTGGCGGAGTCGAGCTCGTACTCGTACTTGAACCTGTCCCTCCGGCGAAGCAAGCCGAGATCCACTAGGGGTTCAAGGCGGACGGTGGCTAGTTGGTCGGGTGTGCGGCCCCCGCCCCACGTCTTACTCTCTTTGGCTTTTGGAATGGTCTTCGCGAGCGCGGCCAGGCGACGCACTCGCTCACGGTCAGCCGCGGTCCTGGCTCGCTTGGCCCATAAGACGCGGAGTGCTTGACAGGTCTCGCCGAGTCCCATCGCGACCTCCATGCGGCTGAATTGGGTCCTTCCGTCGCGCTCGATGAGCCCCGAATAGAACGCCTGAAGAAAATCGAAGTCTGCGTCGACCAGGGCGTGTAGGGCAATGACCCGCACGCCCGGGGTGATGATGAACGGGTTGGACGCCAGATCCGCCGACGTGAGCCCGCCCAGTTGTGCGCGTCCGGCTAACGCGAGCGCTCTCCCTCGGTCGGTAAGGGTGTGGTTCTTGTCCCGTACGAGTTTCAGCCCGGCGGCGAGAAGCACGGGCTCGTCCGCGACCTTGTCGGTGATCGCACCAGACGCCGCCGGGAGCGCTGGGTCGGACAACCACGCGTCCTGCACCTCGATGTGCTTTCCGGCGAGGTCGTGATTGGTTCCGCCTCGCAGTCCGCGATAGCGCTCCCAGAGGTGCTGCCCCTGCACGTAGTCCCACACGTTTCCGGCCAGATCGGGTGTGATCGCAACTGGCTTGGCCAGCAGTTCTCTGGTGAGCTTGGCCGCAGCCTCTGATGTCCGCGGATGTCCGTCCTGGACGGCCGCGATGACCGCGAGCCATGCGCCAACTCGCTGAGAACTCACCCGACCTGCCGCTAGCCAACGCATAGTCAACCCTCGAACCCCCCGTGGACCGAGACCCGGGGGCGCACGTCCATGAAGAACGCTCGATCGGCGTCCACGCTTGAGACGAGGCACTGACCCACGTCGAGGTCGCGGATCGCATCGGCGGTAGAGAGGGGGCGACTGTTCAGTTCGATACGGACCGGCTCCTTGGACTTGAGGTTGCTTAGCACAGCCGCGATGTCCTTCTGGACGGTGAGCGTGTGCACCAGCATTGTGTCCACCTGAGCCATGATCCGAGGATCCAAGGCCGTTGGCTGTTGCGTTGTAAAAGCAAGGGAGAGTCCGAAGTTCCGACCTTCCCTCACGAACCGTAGAAGCGTCGCTGACGCGGCCGTTTGCCGCTCGCTCGGGAAGACGTTCTGAGCCTCATCGATCACCACCCAGGACTTGGGAGGTGCGGCTAAAACGGTTGCGCGAGCCTTGGCCGCGTGCTCCGCATCGAGGGCGCCGAGGCGGATCGACTTGGCTGCCTCCGACGCGTCGGCGCGGGCCTGGAGAAGCTTGCGTATGGTGAGGAAGATGCACACCATCCGCACGTCGTCGGGGACGCCAGAGAGCAGGAGCGCCGAAAGGCGTCCGGGCTGGACCAATTCAGCCAAAGTCGTGCCTGTCGAGGCGAAGAGCGGCGAGGCGTCGTAGGAGGTAAGCCGCTGCCTGATCGCACGGATGCTTCCGGGCATGTAGTCGGCCTGAAGGTCGGGATCCTCGGCGAGGCATTCGAGGAGATTCGAGATCGCATAGTCGGGCTGTGCCGCGATCGCTGTCCCGTCGGCCTTGGTCCAGCCGCGCCGCACGACTTTGTCCAGAACAGCAGTCACGAGCTGCCCCATGACGTCTTGGACTGCATCCAGGCCCATGAGCGCAGTCCAATCGCCGGCTGTCATGTCGCTCGTGCGGATGCGGAACGGCAGGGCCGCCTGGTGAAGGCGATCCTCGTAGCCTGAGGGCACCCACAGGTCGACGTCGATGGGAACGGTATCGAGCGACCACGCTCGCAGGGCACGAGCCTGTTCGGCGATGTGGGCTGAAGGTGTATCGTCCGCAACCGCTCGGCCCATCCACTGGAAGATGTTCAGCGTGTCGAAGAGGAGCACGCCGCGCTCCTTCGAAATACTGCCGATAGTTGTGGCCGGCTCGGTCGTAGACAAGCTCTCGAGGACGCTGCCGAGCGTGAATGACTTGCCTGAGCCACGCTTGCCCACGATGGCGAGGACGCGTTCCATGCCGACACCGAGTCGCACAGCCTTGCGGGGCCCGAGTTCTGCGAGCCTGCCGAGGTGCGCCCATTCGGTGAGATCGCCCAGTTCCACGTTCTTGCTGCGCCGGGCCAACGGTGGCTCAGCACGAAACTTGCGGCTCACAGCGAGAGGTCGTTGGGGTAGAGGACCTTCTCGACCAGGTCCGTGTCGCAAAGCAAGGTGCTCGAGGTGTTGGCCCCTTCCTGCCACGTCCGCACCACTGCGGACGCCAGCAGGCTCTTGATGTTCCTCGGGCTCTGCCGCTCTGGGTCCTCGATGATGAACTCGGCGATGCGATCCACCACCTCTTCGGTGAACGGGAAGAACTCGGGCTCGGTGGGGAGTCCCTCATTGGCGATCGTGACCCGCGCGGCGTCCTGGTCGACCAGTCGATCGAGCACGCTCGCCATGAACGCCTTAACGTCGACCTCTTCCTGGACGAGGTCGCCGAGGTCGATGTAGCCGTCATCGCCGACGCGTGTCTTAACGGAGTCATCAGTGAACACTTCAGGAGCGTCACCCATCCCGCCCTCCTGCTGGAAGCCAGCGATGAGGCCGAGAACGTCATTTTCGTTCTCCATCAGCCTGCGGACGGCCCACAGGAACTCCTGATGCGAGTCAGCGTGCGTGACCGAGCGGAACATCTCGGCCTCGTCGAGCAGTATGACGACCTTCCGTCCAAGGCCCTTGTGGATCAGGCTGGCCACGTTGAGGAGCGCGTTGACGTAGTCGGAGGGTTCGGTGAGGTTCGTCTCGGTCCCCAGGGTTGTTGCTTGGTCGGTGCTCAGCGGCTTCCCCTTCAGCCACTCCCAAGCGACCACTTCCTGGTTCCCGCCGAAGAGCATGGCCCGGAAGATGCTCGCCTGACTCGTGCGCAGAGAGGCGTCTCCGAACCGCAGCACCTCGCGGGCTTCGAGAGCTGCGGGAACGTCTCCTGCCGCACCTGGGTCTGCCATCGATGCCTCCGCCATCAGTGCTTTGATGGCGTCCTTGATCAGCGACTTCCCGATCGCATCCAGGAGATGTTCGTGCATCTTGTGCCAGGTCTCTCGACCCTTGAGCGGCGGAACTTCGGTGTAGATGGGCTCGGTAGGTTGGAACACGCCAACGAACTCCGCGTCGTTCTTGAGCGCATGGCGGATGTGGCTCAGCGTATGTGTCTTGCCGCTGCCGTACCGCCCGAACAGGAAGAACTTCGGGACGTGACGCTGCTGTACGAAGTCGGCCGCGAGCCGCTGCATGATCTTGTCCTGCAACGGCTGGTAGCCAAAGTAGGCGTCGGCGTCCCGGAAGGGATCGATATCGAACGCGTCCTTGGTCAGGTGGAAGTACTCCTGCAACGACCTCATTGGTGACCCCTCGCAGATCTGAACAACGGTCCGGCTGGTGCCGGGAGTTGCGACGATCGCACAGTTTCGCTACGGTGTCAACGGAACCTGCAGTCACAACTTCTGCCACAACGAATCGGAGCGATGGTGCCTAAGTCCACCCAGGGTCGAGGGACCGCGAAGCCCCGCAGCGAGGCGACGGAGTTGGGTCGCCGCCTTCGCGCTGCCCGTCGTGACCAGGCGATGACCCTCCGTGACGTCTTCGAGCAGACAGGCGTCTCGATCACCTACCTGTCGGACCTCGAGAGGGGCGTCCTTTCTAACCCGACACTCGATAAGGTGCGACAGATCGCCCTGGCCCTGAACATCACCGTGGAGGACTTGCTGGGACCGAGCGAGACTTCGAAGTTGCCGACCGAGACGCTCCCTGAGGCGCTCACCACGCTGCTCGCCTCACCACAGTTCGAGTCATCGATCGAGGCCGACGCAAAGTCCTGGCGCACGACGCCTGAGGCCCTCGAGCGAGCTTGGCGGGAATGCCTCAAAGGCATCTCCGTCGATGGCCGGCGACCACGATCTGCCATGGATTACCTCTTCATTTTCGAGGCCATCCGGCGCGCGATCGACAAGTAGCGGCATGCAGTGGCGCTGGCAAAAGGCGGCGGTGCATAGGCCAGGCTCGGGATGAACGTGCTGACCAAGCTGCGCAACCGTGGCGTGGCCGACGTGTTCTTCATCGTCTACGACGGCCTCAAGGAGCTGCCCGACAGCCTCAATTTGGTGTTCCTTGGACGCGATCGTGCAGGCCTCGGCACTGATCCATAGCCGGCTCTTCAAGACCAAGCTGATCAGACGGCAGGGGCCATGGCGGACCCTCGAGCACGTCGAGTTCGAGGTTCTCAAATGGGTCGGCTGGTACAACCGGGAACGCCTGCACTCCTGGTGTGACGACATCCCACTGCGCAGTTCGAGGCCGCCTACTACGCTGCCAGCAACCCTTCCGCGGCACCCGTCGAGGAAGCACACCTGACTCTCCACTGAACCCGGGGCGGTTCAACGAACCGGGAGTTGTCATCGATCCCGTTCACCACCTTCACCTGGACCCCGCCGGCCAAGCCGGCCAGGTGCACCCCACCGACCACGTCCATCTGCCATAGCTCCATCGGCCGGGTCCGCTCCCAGCGCCGGTAGTCGCTGCGCCGACGACGCCGACGCGCCGGGTCGATCCGGCCGTTACGTACCAGCGCCCGGTACACCCCCGACCGACCCGGAACCGGCACGATGCCCTCGCGCTGCAGCTGGTACCAGATCCGGTCCGGACCCCACCGCGGGTTCGCATCGCGGATCGTCAGCACCCGCGCCTCCACCACCGCCGGCATCTGATGCGGACACGTGTGCGGCCGCGAGGACCGGTCCTGCAGGTTCAGCACCGCCCCGTCCATTGCGTACAGACGCAACCACACGTGCACCGTCTGACGAGCCACCCCGAACCGGCGGGCGACCTCGGTGACCGTCGCCCCGTCCAACACCTCCAGCACCGCCCGGTACCGCAGCTCGCTCACGCCCAGCTCCCGCAACATTCACGCGCTCCTTCCGCGACCCCCGTTCAGGGCCACGAAAGAGCGCACCGCGACAGCACAGCAACCGCTCACAGGGGCAGGACCTTCGGCAGGACTGTCACGCACCTACCGGAACGACTGTCGCGCAGGAACCGAACCCGCGTCCTGAACCTGGAAGGCAGGAGCCGGAACCCAATGGTCAAGCATGAACCGGAACTGCACAATGGCAACGATCGCCGCTGCAGTACTTTTCTGGGGTATGGGCATGAAAGAAGCCCTCTCCGAAATCGGAAAAGGGCCTCTGACCTGTGGTGGAGCCAAGGGGACTCGAACCCCTAACCCCCTGCTTGCAAAGCAGGTGCGCTACCAATTGCGCCATGGCCCCTGGTCCAGCGGGCCAGAGGCCCTGGCTGGATCAGGACGAGGTCGTTGCCTCGTCTGTGGCAGTAGGAGCTGCCGGTGTCGGTACGGGCTCCGTCGCTTCGGCGACGGGCTCCGGTGCAGGTGCGGGCGCAGCGGTCGACGTGTCGACGTCGTCCGTGGCCTGCGTCCACAGGTCCTGCTCGGCCTGCTGCTGACGCGCCTTCCGGCGCAGGAACACGACGCCGGCAACGGCTGCACCGATGAGGAGTAGACGCTTCACCATTCGAGGATCCCCTTCCGCGGTGGTGGTGATGGTGGGCCTAGGAGGACTTGAACCTCCGACCTCTTCCTTATCAGGGAAGCGCTCTAACCGTCTGAGCTATAGGCCCATCGTCACCTTCGCGCGACCGATCGAACACGGTGGTCCTGATGACCGGACGCGAGGGGAAACGTTACCCGATGCCCCTCGCCTGCACCAAAACGGCCCAGCCCCGCTGCCACAGTCGAGCCGCTGCCACGTCCCAGCGACCCCCGGACCGAACAGCTCCCCAGAAGCGCCGGCCTGACCTCGATGCGATGCCTCAACGCGACGCACCTAGGTCAGCCCGACGCGCGGGCGCAGTCGGCCGGCGACCGCGAGCCCCGAGGTATGCCGGGAGGCGGGGTCACGGCATACGCCACCGTCCCAGCGGGGCCGGGGTCGGCAGGGGTGGCGTCAGTCGTCGGTGAGGGTGAGCTGCACGCCTCCGACGAGCGCGGAGCAGATGTTGTAGAGGAATGCCATGACGGTCGCGATCGCGGTCATGAGGATCACGTCGATGACCCCAATGACGATCGACAGGGACACGACCCGGCCGAAGCCGACGTAGTCCTTGATCGAGAACGGGTCGGACGTCGTCGTCTGGAGCGACTGGAGCACGCCCTCGACGTCGGTGAACACGTTCATCGTCGACAGGATCATCCACAGCACAGCCGTGAGGACGACGCCGGCGATGCCGAGGGCGACCGAGAGCAGGAAGCTCATCTTCATGACTGACCACGGGTCGACTCGAGCCACGGCGAGGCGCACCCGGCGAGGGCCACGGTGCTTGCGCGCTGCCGCCGTGCTGGCCGTCCGCGAGCCCGCCGCGGCGCGCGCGCCGCCAGCACCGGCAGCTCCGCCGGCACCGGGCGACACCCGCGCAGTCGGAGCGGTGCGCGTGGTCACCGCGCCGCGGGACAGCTCGGTGCCACCGTTGTCAGGAGCGCCGGAGGTGCTGCCCGTGCCAGTGGACCCGGGCGTGCTGATCGGGGTCGTCGAGCCGGTGGCGCCGTACGCCGAAGAGCTGTAGCCGCTCGAGGAGCTCGAGCCAGAGCTGTAGCTGCTCGACGAGCCGGTGCCGGCCGCGCTCGAGCTGTACGGCGAGCCGTTCGTGCCGTAGTAGCCCGCGCCGTTCGACGAGTAGTCGCCGGAGCCAGCCGTGCCGGACGCATCAGACGAACCGGATGACCCCGACGTGGACTCACGCGAGGCTCCTGTCGAGCCGGACGCACCCGAAGAGCTGCTCGTCGAGCTCGGCGACGTCGAGCCACTGCTCAGGGCCGGGCTGGTCCCGTATCCGGTCGCACCGAACGGCCCATCAGAGCTCGTCGTGCTCATTCGTCACCTCCGTTGTCGCCATCGGACGAACTGTCCTCGATTGTCGAGGTTTCGTCTGACGGTACGCCATCGGGCCCAGGAACCGTAACGGACGCTCCCGGAGTGGAGCCCTCCGACACGCTTGTCGTGTCCGAAGTGCTACCTTCGCCCGTTCCAGGGGCGCCTTCCGCTCCTCCGCCGGGCGCGTCGCCTCCGTCGGCCCTGTCGCCTCCGCCGGCACCGTCGCCCACGTCGGCCCCCTCGGGGTCGATGCCCACCTCGGAGGCCACCGCCGCCTCGGCGTTTCGGGCCACCGCGACGATCGCGTCACCCTTGTCAGGCGTCGCGAACCGCACCCCTTGCGTGGACCGGCCGGTGTGACGCACCTCGTCGACCCGGGACCGCACGATCTTGCCCTTCTCCATGACGACCATGACCTCGTCGGTGTCGACGACGGTCAGCGCGCCGACCAGGTCACCGCCCTTCTCGGAGAGCTTCGCGACCTGGATGCCCAAGCCGCCACGGCCCTGGAGGCGGTACTCGGAGACCGGGGTGCGCTTGGCCAGGCCGTTCTCGAAGACGACGAAGACGTCGAGCTCCTCGCCCTCCTCGACGACCGACATGGCCAGCAGGTCGTCGCCGGGCCGGAACTTCATGCCGGTCACGCCGGACGTGGACCGCCCCATCGGCCGCAGCGCCGAGTCGGTCGCCGTGAACCGCAGCGACTGGCCCTTGCGCGACACGAGCAGCAGGTCGTCGCGGCTCGAGGAGAGCCCAGCGCCCACCAGCTCGTCGCCGTCGCGCAGGTTGATCGCGATCAGCCCGCCCGAGCGGTTCGAGTCGTAGTCCTGCAGGCGCGTCTTCTTGACCAGACCACCACCGGTGGCGAGCACGAGATAGTCGGCCGACTGGTAGTCCTTGATCGCGAGCACCTGGGCGATCTGCTCACCGGGCTGGAAGGCGAGCAGGTTCGCCACGTGCTGGCCCTTGCTGTCGCGCGACCCCTCGGGCAGCTCGTACGCCTTGGCCCGGTAGACGCGGCCGAGGTTGGTGAAGAAGAGCAGCCAGTGGTGGGTCGTCGTCGTGAAGAAGTGCTCGACGACGTCCTCCCCGCGCAGCGTCGCGCCGCGCACACCCTTGCCGCCGCGCCGCTGGGAGCGGTACTGGTCGACGCGCGTGCGCTTGGCGTACCCGCCCCGGGTGATCGTGACGACGACGTCCTCCTCGGGGATGAGGTCCTCCATCGACATGTCGCCGTCGAACGGCATGATCGTCGTGCGCCGCTCGTCGCCGTACTTGTCGACGATGGCCTGCAGCTCCTCCGAGACGATCTGCCGCTGCCACTCGGGCGAGGCGAGGATCGCGTTGTACTCATCGATCTGCACCTGCAGCGCGTCGTGGTCCTGCTGCAGCCGCTCGCGCTCGAGGGCTGCGAGCCGGCGCAGCTGCATGTTGAGGATCGCGTTGGCCTGGTCCTCGTCGATCTCGAGCATCTCGATGAGGCCGGTGCGGGCGATGTCGACGGTGCGGGAGCCGCGGATCAGCGCGATGACGTCGTCCAGGCGGTCGAGCGCCTTGAGCAGACCACGCAGGATGTGGATCTCAGCCTCCGCCCGGCGGAGCCGGAACGTCGTACGCCGGACGATGACCTCGATCTGGTGATCCACCCAGTGCCGGATGAACGCGTCGAGCGGCAGGGTGCGGGGGACGTCGTCGACGAGCGCGAGCATGTTCGCGCCGAACGTCGTCTGCAGCTGGGTGTGCTTGTAGAGGTTGTTGAGCACGACCTTGGCGACGGCGTCGCGCTTGAGCAGGATGACCAGTCGCAAGCCGTTGCGCCCCGAGGTGTGGTCCTCGAGGTCGGCGATGCCCGCGACCTTGCCGTCCTTGACGAGGTCGGCGATCTTCTGCGCCAGCATGTCGGGGTTGACCTGGTACGGAAGCTCGGTGACAACCAGTGCCTGTCGGTTGCCGACCTCCTCGACGTTGACGACGGCCCGCATGAGGATGGAGCCGCGTCCAGTGCGGTAGGCGTCCTCGATGCCGCGCTGGCCCACGATCGTTGCGCCGGTCGGGAAGTCGGGGCCTTTGATGATGCCGAGCAGGTGCTCGAGCAGCTCCTCCCGGGGCAGCTCGGGGTTCTGGAGGTGGAACTGCGCGCCGGCCGCGACCTCGCGCAGGTTGTGCGGCGGGATCTGGGTCGCCATCCCCACGGCGATCCCTGCCGAGCCGTTGACGAGCAGGTTCGGGAAGCGGCTCGGCAGTACGGACGGCTGCATCGTCTTGCCGTCGTAGTTGGGGACGAAGTCGACGGTGTCCTGCTCGATGTCGCGGACCATCTCCATGGCGATCGAGGCCATCCGACACTCGGTGTACCGCGGGGCGGCCGCACCGTCGTTGCCGCGCGAGCCGAAGTTGCCCTGGCCGTCGACAAGCGGGTAGCGCAGCGACCAGTCCTGGACCAGGCGCACCAGGGCGTCATAGATCGCGGTGTCGCCGTGCGGGTGGTAGTGGCCCATGACATCGCCGACGACGCGGGCACACTTGTTGTAGCCCCGGTCGGGCCGGTACCCGCCGTCGTACATCGCGTACACGATGCGCCGGTGCACCGGCTTCAGGCCGTCACGGACGTCGGGCAGCGCACGGCTGACGATGACCGACATCGCGTACTCGATGTACGAGCGCTGCATCTCGGTGTTGAGGTCCACCGGTTCCACCCGGTCGTGCTCACCGGGCTCCCGCGCGATCACCGCCGTGGCGTTCGGGTCCCCCTCGTCCTCCGGTTCCGAGCCGAGGTCGTCGGGCGTCTCGTCGGGCGTCTCGTCGGGCGTCTCGTTGACGTCGTCTCCGTCGATGGGAGGCAGGTCGTCGCTCACGTCAGGTCCCTTTGTCTCTCAATACGCTTCGTGCAGTCCATGCTGAGGTATTCCGGTGGGTCGACGTGGTCGAGCCTGGAGGTCCCAGCCTGGTGGGCTTTTCGGGGGTCGGGGCTCAGGCCGTTCGCGGCCGTGAGCCCCATGGGTTCACACGTCGAGGTTCTTCACGTCGCGGGCGTTCTTCTGGATGAAGGTGCGACGCGACTCGACGTCCTCGCCCATGAGCACCGCAAACACCTCGTCCGCCTTGGCCGCATCGTCGAGCGTCACCTGCAGCAGGGTCCGCGTCTCCGGGTCCATGGTCGTCTCGCCGAGCTCCTGGAAGTTCATCTCGCCGAGGCCCTTGTAGCGCTGGACCGGGTTGTCCTTCGGAAGGCGCCACCCCCGGGCCTTGCCCAGCTCGATCAGGCCGTCGCGCTCCCGGTCGCTGTACGCGAACTGGTGGGCCGGGGCGTTCGCCCAGCGGATCCGGTAGAGCGGCGGCTGCGCGAGGTAGACGTAGCCAGCCTCGATGAGCGGGCGCATGAAGCGGAAGAGCAGCGTCAGCAGGAGGGTGCGGATGTGCATGCCGTCGACGTCCGCATCGGCCATGAGCACGATCTTGTGGTAGCGCGCCCTGGCCAGGTCGAAGTCCTCGCCGATCCCGGTGCCGAACGCCGAGATGAGGGCCTGCACCTCGTTGTTGGCCAGGATCTTGTCGATCCGCGCCTTCTCGACGTTGAGGATCTTGCCGCGGATCGGCAGGATCGCCTGCGTGCGCGGATTGCGCGCCTGCGTGGCCGACCCGCCGGCGGAGTCGCCCTCGACGATGAAGACCTCGGAGATGCTGGGGTCCTTGCTCTGGCAGTCCTTGAGCTTGCCCGGAAGGCCACCGGACTCCAGCAGGCCCTTTCGCCGTGTCGCCTCGCGCGCCTTGCGGGCCGCCATCCGGGCCGCCGCGGCCTGGATCGACTTGCGGACGATGTCCTTGCCCTCGTTGGGGTGGGCCTCGAGCCAGTGCCCGAACTCGTCGGTCATCGCGCGCTGGACGAAGCCCTTGACCTCGGAGTTGCCGAGCTTCGTCTTCGTCTGGCCCTCGAACTGCGGCTCTCCGAGCTTGACCGAGATGACCGCGGTGAGACCCTCGCGAACATCGTCGCCGGTGAGGTTCTCCTCCTTGTCCTTGAGGAGGTTCTGCTTGCGGGCGAACTCGTTGATGAGCTTGGTCATCGCCGCACGGAAACCCTCCTCGTGCGTGCCGCCCTCGTGGGTGTTGATCGTGTTGGCGTAGGTGTGGACCGACTCGCTGTAGGCGGTCGTCCACTGCATCGCGAGCTCGAGGCTGAGCGACCTGGCCTCGTCCTCGACCTCGATCGAGATGACCTCGGGGTGCACCGGCTCGGTGCGCTTGCTGCTGTTGAGATGGTTGACGTAGTCGACGAGGCCTCCGTCATAGCGGTAGGTGACCTTCTTGGCCTTGAGCTTCTTCTTCTCGGCCGCCGGGACGTCGTGCCCGTTGTCGCCCTCCTCCTCGACCTCGGTGAGGTCGGCCTCCAGGTCGTCGAGGTCCTCCTCCGCTGCGTCGGCCTGGTCGACGCGCTCGTCGACGAGGTTGATCGTCAGACCCTTGTTGAGGAACGCCATCTGCTGAAACCGTGCCCGGAGCGTCTCGAAGTCGTAGTCGACCGAGTCGAAGATGTCCGGGTTGGCCCAGAACGTGATGGTCGTGCCTGTCTCGTCGGTCGCCTCCTCCTCGCGCAGCGGCCCGTCAGGGACGCCCATCGAGAAGCTCATCCGATGCACGTGGCCCTTCTGGCGGACCGCGGCCTTGAGCTTGGTCGACAGCGCGTTGACGACGGAGGATCCGACGCCGTGCAGGCCACCGGACACCTTGTACCCGCCGCCGCCGAACTTGCCGCCGGCGTGCAGCTGGGTCAGGACGAGCTCGACGGCGCTGATCTTCTCGACCGGGTGGATGTCGGTCGGGATGCCACGACCGTTGTCCTTGACCCGGACTCCGCCGTCGGCCAGCAGGGTGACGTCGATCGTGTCGGCGAACCCGGCCAAGGCCTCGTCGACCGAGTTGTCGACGATCTCGTAGACGAGGTGGTGCAGACCGCGCTCACCGGTCGAGCCGATGTACATGCCCGGGCGCTTGCGCACGGCCTCGAGTCCTTCGAGCACGGTGATCGCGCTCGCGTCGTAGTCGACGCCGTTGGGGCGCGTGTCGATCGCGGTGGCCGAGGGCACCGTGGACGGAGTGGAAGGAGGGGAGGGAGCGACGGGCGGGTCCGTAGGGGTCGCGCCGAGCGTGTCGGGGGTGGTGTCGTTCTGCTGGTCGGGCGTCTGGGCGGCCTCGGACACGTCTCTCCTTGGTTCTTGCACGGTGGTCCGGCCGAGCCGCGATGGCCTGTCCGGACCCGCCGTCACCGCATCGGTGACATCGGGACGGCCCGACCAGGTGTCAGAGCGCTCTCTGCGGCCGGTCGAGCCGAGTCCCTGTCATTCTAACGGTCCGGGGGCACCAACCGTGCCCTCAGACGCGTGAAACGGCCATTTTCCGGCGTCCGAACCCCAAGATCCGAGGGGGGGCTCACGCCCTGCCCTCCCGACGCGCCTGTGACGCCTTCCGTGGAACCGGGTTGGGTCCCCGCCGAGACGCCTCCCGCCCCATTCTCCCGGATCCGCGACGGACGCGCTTCAGCCCTGCTCGAGCGTCCGCTCGAATAGCTGGTGGATGGCCTCGGGCAGGTGCGGCTCGGCGACGTTGACGTCGAGGTCGACCTGCTCGCAGACGATCGAGTAGCAGTATGCGTCGGGCTGGGCACGCTCCTCCAGCGCGGCGATCCGCTGCAGGGTCGGAGCCGCGAGCAGGTGCTGCCAGTCCTTGGCATCCCGCTCAGGCAGGTCTCCGAGCGCGACGTGGCGCTCGCGGACGAGTCCCGCGAAGCCACCGGTCCGCCGCAGCAGCAGGTGGGCGTCCACCCCCGGGACCTCGCCATGAGCCGGTCCGCTCGGTGGAGCGTCGGGCGAGCCATCGTCGGAGCCATCGTCGGAGCCGTCCTCGGTGGACGCCGTGGGCCCGGTGGCGGCCGACCCGCCGTCCGGTGAGCCCGGCTCGAGCACACCAACCTGCTCCCACGCGCCGCGCACGGCGTGGTGCTGCGTCGACTCGGACCCGAAGGCGGCCACCGCCGCAACAACGGTCAGGCCCGCGAAGGTCGCGAAGTCGCAGTCCGCCTTGATCCCGTCACCCGACAGGACGGCATACCAGATGTGCCCGGCGTCGTCCCAGGCGTTACCGCCGATGGCGCGGGCCGCGAGCGCGAAGGCGCGGTTGGGGATGCCGGAGTTGATGTGGACGCCGCCGTTGTCGTCGTCGGTCTGGACGTAGTCGGCCATGGAGGCCGGCTGCGGGTCCTTGCCGAGCTGCGGGTCGTCGTATGCCGTGCCGGGGTTGAGCATGTCGCGCAGCGCCCTGCCCTGGACCGACGGCATGAGCAGCTCGGCACCGATGAGCCAGTCGGCCTCGGCCGCGGACTGGCCGAGCGCACGCTGCTTCACCAGCACGCCGAAGACGTCTGAGATCGACTCGTTGAGCGCACCCGACTGCCCCTGGTAGAGCAGCCCCGCGGTGTGCTCGGTCACGCCGTGCGCGAGCTCGTGCCCGATGACATCGAGGCTGCGCGTGAACCGCTGGAACACGATGCCATCGCCGTCGCCGAAGACCATCTGGGTGCCGTCCCAGAAGGCGTTGTCGTAGCTGCGGCCGTAGTGAACCGTCGCGAGCAGCGGCAACCCCTTGCCGTCGAGCGAGTCCCGGTCGTATGCCGTCTCCCACAGGGTCCAGGTCGCTCCGAGCCCGTCGTAGGCCTCGTTCACCGCAACGTCGCTCGATGCCGGCTCTCCCTCGGCGCGCACCTGGCGCCCGGGGGTGCTCTGGCTGCCCTGCGCGTCGGAGATGGTGCGGCGTGGGGAGGCGGCAGCCGCCCCCTCCTCACCCGTCGCCGGACGCGGAGGCCGGCGCGTCGTCGGCATCGCCGTCGGCGTCCGGCGCGACTGACGCAGCGCCGCGTCGTGTGCGAGCGCCTCGAGCGCCGGAGCGGCGAGGGCAGGCTTGCCGCTGCGGGCCAACGCCTCGAGCATGTATGGCGGGACGATGGCGCAGTGCGGTCGAATGGTCGCCTTTGGGTGGGAGTGACTCCTCATGCCGACAGTCTGCGACGGATCGCTGACAACCGCCTCCCACTCAGCCTTGGACGTCCTGCCCCCGAGCGGGGTGGCGGTTCACACCTGACTTCGCGCGACGAGATAGGGATCCTTCGCCAGCGAGCGTCGCACGGCCAGCAGGGTTGCGACCGACGTCGTCAGCACCAGAGCGGCAGCAACCGCCGTGAGCAGCGCGACCGGCACGGTGACGCCACCCGAAAGGCCAAGCAGGTCCAGCAGCGGCCTGACGACCACGACAGAGAGTGGGAGGCCTGCGGCATACCCGAGCACGACGCTGACGACCGTCACGAGGGCGCTCTCGATCACCAGCAACGACCGGAGGTCGCCGACCGTCCAACCGAGGCCGCGCAACAGGGCCAGCTCGCGCAGGCGGCGCGTGCCTGCCTCCCCGGCCCGCATCGCGACGCTCAGCGCGACGACGAGGCCGGCGGCCACGGCGAGCACCGATCCAGCCATCCGGACCAGCCCCGGCGCGCCGCTCACATCCGCGACGCGGTCGGCCGTCGCCCGGGCGTCGAAATGCTGCCCGCGGAGCTGCTCGGCGACCGCTCGGGCGGTCTCGGTGGACGCCGTCTGGAGCACGATCGAGTCGGCTCCGCGGGTGCGGTCGAAGTCCTCGGGAGCCAGGCCCTCACGGGCTGCGGCGAGCCGGAGCGCGTCGGCGCGGCTGAGGTATGCCGTGTCCGGCCGTTCCGGCGCGTGCGCCAGCGAGTAGATCCCGACGACCCGGAACGCCTCCTCCGTCGTGCGCCCCTGGCCCTGCGCGACCCGTGACACCGCGTCGATGGTGATCGTTGATCCGAGGCGCTCTCGCGCACTCATGCCCTGGACCCGTTCGGGCAGGACGATCTCGCCGTTGCGCTGTACCGCGCGCCCGGCGACCAAGGTCACCTTGTCGATCGGTGACCACGTCGTGCCGGCGAGGATGGCCGCACGCTCGCCCCAGGGCAGGGAGCACCGGTACCGCACAGCAACGCCGGTGACTCCGGGCAGCCGTGCGAACCCGGCCGTGGCGTCCCGAGTCAGGTACCGAACCTCCTGGGCGTCGACCGGTTCGGTGACCTCGACCTGACCGAGCGTCCCCCGCGCAACGTAGTCCTGTGCCACCGACCTGGACACGGAGGCGCTCGCGACGAGGCACAGGCAGCCGAGCATCATGAGCACCGCCAGCACCACGAGGGCGACCGGACCGGCGACGACGCCCCGCCGCAGGGTGAACGGGGCCCAGGCACGGGCCCTCCTCGACATCACCGGAGCACCTGTTGGTCCAGGGCCCAGCGAGTCGCGCCGACCCGCACGAGCTCTAGGTCGTGCGTCGCGACGAGCGCCGCCCCTCCGCGCTCCACGACCGAAGTGATCGCCTGACCGACGAGCCGGGCGGAGGCGGCATCGAGGTTTGCCGTCGGCTCGTCGGCGAGCAGGATCGGCGGCTTCCCGACGAGACCGCGCGCGATGCCGACCCGCTGGCGCTGGCCGCCCGACAGCCGCTGCGGGAGCGTGTCGGCGTGCTCGGCCATGCCGACGGACTCGAGAGCCGCGACGGCGGTCTGGCGGTGGCTGCGGTGAGGTGCGCCGAGCTGCGCTGCGACGTTCTCCCACGAGGTGAGGTACGGGATGAGCCCGGCGTCCTGCCAGACGACCCGGGCCCAGGACGACCTCAGGGCATCGCGGCTGTCGCCCGTCAGCCGGCCCGTCTCGGTGCCCGCGAGGCTGATGGACCCGGCGCTGGGGCTCAGCAAGAGGGCGGCGAGCGCGAGGATCGTTGACTTGCCCGTGCCCGAGCGTCCCGTGAGGATGCAGCACTCGCCCCAGTGGATGGTTCGGGTTATCGGCCCGAACGTGGGTCCGTCCGGGTAGGCGTAGGTGACATCGACGAAGGCGAGGGCGGGCTGGGTGAGTGTCATGAGCGGCTCTCCGAGCCGCCCGTCGCCGCCGGTGCGGCGGCCGCGCTGAGCAGGTCCGACGCCCGCAGACCCAGCGCGAGGGCCGAGTCGTAGACGGCCTGGGTGGCGGCCACCGAGGGTGGGCCGCCGGGGGTCCAGCTGAACATGGCGCTCGTGCCGGCCGCTCGGAAGCGCCCGAGTCGGGAGGTGACCGGCGACAGGTCGAGGCGCGACACCCGCTCCTGGCGGGCTCCTTCGAGCCGAAGCAGGGCCGTCGCCAGCTCGAGCTGGCCGGCCTCGAGGGCCCGCCGAGCCTGGTCGATCGGCGCACCCGAGCCCATCGAGTCCCCGGTGGCACATTGTCCGAGCTGACACAGGGCCGCCGCGAGACGCGCGCGGACCGCACCGCGCTGGACCCACGGCTCACCTGACGTGTCGACCTTGGCCCGCTCGGCGGTGTCGATGCCGAGCCGGGTCCGGGCATCGGTGACCATGATCCATTGACGGGCCTGCCCGCCGCTGTCGATCTCGGTGGAAAGCGGTCGCTCGAGGATGGCTGACGCGGCGGCGATCACGCGTGGGCAGGAGGAGCCGATCGCGCGGCAGCCGAGTGCCACCAGGATCGTCTCGTCATCCGCGCGCTGCGGATCTGCCGACAGGCCCGTCGAGTCGCCCGTCGAGTCGCCCGTCGAGTCGCCCGTCGAGTCGCCCGTCGCCGGGCCGGTCGATGTCGAGGTCCCAGCCGTCTCGGCGCGTCTGACGAACACGTCCCGCAGCCAGGCCGGAGTTTCAGCAACAGCACCGAGACTGCCGAAGAGTTGCGCGGCGATCACCGTCGACTGGAGGCTCCCCTGTGAGACGGGTGCGTCGCTGACCAGTCCGGTCGGGAGCAGCTTGGACCGCCACGGTCCGAGAGCACTGATCGCCGCGGCCCGCACCACCGGGTCGGCCGTCCCGGCGCGGGCGAGCCAGTACACCGCCTGCGGCTCCATCACGCCGGCCGGTGGCCTCGTCAGACACACCGTTGGGGTGGGGCGCTGGTCGCTCACCTGGCCACCCACCTGGCCCAGCACCCAGGCTGCCGGACCCTGGATGGCATCCCAGCCGCGGCATTCATCTGCTGGTTTCGGGCCGGGGGTGACCGGCACGGAGGTCGTCGGCATGGATGTCCCTGGAAAGGGCACGCCGAGGTCGTGCAGGCGAACCCGTTCTTCCGGGGTGAAAGTGCGCGCCGACGCGAGCTGCCGGACGACGGAGGTCTCGACGTCCTCGAGCCCGAAACACCGCGCGAGCGTCACCGCGTCGACGAGGTGGCCGGTCCGGGACTCCTCGTCGGTCTCCTTCGAAGGCGTCGACAGCAGGGCATCCAGGCGTTTGGCCACGGCATCCTTGTCCGTCTGTGCCACTCGCAGCCGTCCTTCGCCGGCTGCGTCGCATGCCCACTCCCAGGCCCAGAGTGGGTCGACCGCGGGCGCCTCGTCGCGAACCGCGGCAGCGAGGTCCTGGTCGTCGGGCCGTGGCGCAGGGATCCCAGCAAGCCGCATCGCTCGCAGGATGTGCGCGGAGTTGTACAAGCTGGCGCGCGCGCGACGGTCCGTCTGCTCGACGGCGACCAGGCCGGCGGGGTCCCGGAGCTTGGCCAGGTCCTCGGCGAGGCTGCGCGCCAGGATGAGATCAGGGTCCGGCGGAGGCGGGCTCGAGCCGAGCTGTCCGGCCAGTCGCGTCCCCATCGTCAATGCTAGGAGGGCGACGAGCGCGCCGACGACCTTGGTTCTCGTTGTCACGTTACGGGGGCCTTCCCGGCTGGGCGAGCCTCAGGCAAGGAGCCCGCCCAGCCGTTTCGTGTCATGGGCGCTGCGGTGTCGTCTGCGTGACGGTCGTGCCGTGGTCAGTTGCCCGCGCAGGCGCTCGCGGCGGCCTTGACCCCCAGCGTGTAGACCCAGGCATCGGAGCAGGTCGACATCCAGAGGGTGTTCCACGACGGGTCAGCGATGCCGCTGATGTCAGAGATCCACGTGTTGTAGTTCGTCCACGAGATGCGACGGGTGTCGCTGTCGACGATGGAGCCCGACGGGCTGGTCGAGATACTCACAGCGATGCCGTGCGCGCTGATCGTCGCGGCGTTCGTGATCGTGTAGACCTTGTAGGCGCTTCCGTTCTTGAGTGCCTTGGATGAGGTCGCGAACGAGCACTTGTCGACGAATGCGCTGCACTCCCACGCGTTCGCCTGCAGGATCGCCCCGGTGTTCGGGATGCGAGTGGACGAGCTGTCTGACACCGCGAAAGCCGGGCCGGCCGTCCCGAGGAGCCCGAGGCCGAGGCCGACGACCGCTACCTGCGCTGCGAACTTCTTCATGTCCTACCCCTGACGCGTGGTCAGGGGAGAGCGCGTTCGCCCTGCTTGACGTCCCTGACAGCGACGATGTCGCCGGTGAGACCGTATCTGACACGACCGACGGTTGCTGGGATTCACTCTGGGGAATCTCTGCAGGAACTCGTCAAAGTCGCTTAGGGCAGTGGATGTACCTGCCAAGCGTCTGTGCCGAGCTCCTAGCCGTAGGTGTCGCGTGGGCCTCGGGAGTCGGGGGAGCGCCGTCCACCGTGGCTCCACGAGGGAGCGCTCGGTCCGACGACCTTGAGCTCGGTCACGGCGCCTGCGCCGATCTCTTCCTCGACCCGTGCAAGCAGCGACGAGCCGAGCAGGCGCATCTGGGTGGCCCACGCCGTCGAGTCGGCGCGCACGGTCAGGACCCCGTCCACAAAGGTCAGCGGCTCCACGTGCGCGGCGATGTCAGGCCCGACGATCTCGAGCCAGCGACCCATGACCGAGCCGACGGCGACGTCGACCTTCCAACCCCGGTCCACGAGGAGCCGGTCGAGCTGGTCCCCGAGCAGCGCCGGATCCCGGCCGTCCCGGTCGGGCCCGGACAATGCGGTGCCGGTCTGGGCGGCCCGGCGCCGCTTGCGTGGCTTCATGCCCGGACGCAGCCCCCGCTCGGCGGCCGCGGCCCGGGCGCGGGCCAGAGCCGAGGCGGCCGCGTCGGCGATCCGCGTGTCCTCGTCGTTCGGGACCGGCAGGTCGTCCGGCTTGGGCGACTCCGTGACTCGTGCCGACTCCTGCGGTGTCCCCGGTCCGCCTGCTCTCGGCCCTGGTCGGTCAGCCATCGCGCTGCTCGTCGTCCAGGTCGTCCGCGGCATACGGCTGCTGGTTCACCTGACCCAGCTCGACGGCATACGTCGTGCCCCGTTCCCGAAGCACCTGTGGGACATCGGCGCCGACGGCGGCCGTGATGAGGACCTGCTCGCAGTCGGCGATGAGCGCGGCCAGCCGCTCCCGGCGCCCGGAGTCCAGTTCCGCGAACACGTCGTCGAGCACGAGCACGGGGTCATCGCCGAGGTCGCGCCGCAGGAGGCGGTATGCCGCCAGCTTGAGTCCCAGCGCAAAGGACCAGGACTCGCCGTGGCTCGCATAGCCCTTGGCGGGCAGGTCTCCCAACGAGAGCACCACGTCGTCGCGATGGGGGCCGACGAGCGAGATCCCTCGCTCGATCTCGTTGGCGCGCAGCGACTCCAGGGTGTCGAGCACGCCGCTGCGCAGCTCGTCGATCTCGGGCACCTCACCCTCGGCGATCCGCTTGGCGAGGTCTTCGTGCAGCGAGCTCCGGTAGGTGGCCCGGGCGTTCGAGCTGGCGTTGCTCACGGCGTCGTAGCACTCGGCGAGGTCAGGCACGAGGTCGCGCAGCAGCCGCAGGCGGGCGTAGACCAGCTGCGAGCCGACGGTCGCGAGATGGTCGTTCCAGATGTCGAGGGTGTGCAGCGCCGACTCGCGCGCCTCTTCGACCGGCGGGTCACCGGGGCGGGGCGCGCGTCGGGAGCCCTTGCGCAGGACCGGCGCCGCCGACTTCAGCAGAGCGTTGCGCTGCTTGAGGATCTTGTCGTAGTCGGACCGCACCCCCGACCACCTCGGCTGGCGCTGCACCAACAGCTCGTCGAGGAACCGGCGTCGCTCGGACGGGTCGCCCTTGACGAGGGCGAGGTCCTCCGGTGCGAAGAGCACGGTGCGCAGCGTCCCGAGCACGTCTCGGGGACGCGCGACCGGGGCGCGGCCCAGACGTGCTCGGTTCGCCCGGCCCGGGGTGATCTCGAGCTCCACCATCGTCTCGCGGTCATCACGGACGACCGCGGCCCGGATCACCGCCTGACCGGTGCCGAAACGGACGAGTGGCTGGTCCGTGGCGACCCGGTGCGATCCGAGCGTGGCGAGGTAGCCGACGGCCTCGACGAGGTTGGTCTTGCCCTGGCCGTTGAGGCCGACCAGCGTCGTGACCCCCGGCGTCAGCGCGAGCTCAGCGCTCGGGTAGCTCCGGAAGTCCTTGAGGGTCAGGTGGCGGACATGCAACGCAGGGCGATCTTCCTCAGGGCGGCGGCGCTCAGGGCAGCGGCGCCGTCAGGCCTTCTTGGCAGCGCGCTTGGCAGTCGACCTCGAGGCCGTCGACTTGGTGGCCGTCGACTTGGTGGCCGTCGACTTGGTGGCCGTCGACTTGGTGGCCGTCGACTTGGTGGCCGTCGACTTCCTGGCGGCCGACTTCCTGGCGGCGCTCGCCTTCACCCCAGCATGCTTGAGAGTCGCCTTCTCAGGCGAGCCCTTCCTCGCGTCGGCCTCCTTCACCGCCTCGGCGGCATCGCGCCGCAGGCTCTCGCCCTCGGCGATGGTCATCACCTGGTGGCCGCCGAACTGGCCGCGAAGGGCGGCGACCGCCTGCATCGTCGGTGAGACCTGTTGCCGCGAGGCGAACCGGGCGAACAGCGACGCCGAGATCACCGGCATCGGCACCGACAGTGCGATGGCCTCCTCGACGGTCCACCGGCCCTCACCGGAGTCGTTGGTGTAGTCCGACACGCCGTCGAGGTGTGGGTCCTCCTCGAGCGCGGCCACCATGAGGTCGAGCAGCCAGGACCGCACGACCGTTCCCCGGCTCCAGGCCTTGAAGGCGCCGGGGACGTCGGTGACGATGTCCTTCTTCTCGAGCAGCTCGTACCCCTCGGCATACGCCGCCATGAGGCCGTACTCGATCCCGTTGTGGACCATCTTCGTGTAGTGGCCGGCGCCGACCTTGCCCGCGTGGACGAAGCCTTCCTCGCGCGGACCCTCCGGGCGCAGCGCGTCGAAGATCGGCATCGCGCGGGTGACCCACTTCTTGTCGCCCCCGCACATGAGGCCGTAGCCGTTCTCCAGGCCCCAGATGCCGCCGCTCACGCCGCAGTCGACGTAGCCGATCTTCTTCGACGCGAGCAGCTTGGCGTTCTCGAAGTCGTCGGTGAAGCGGGAGTTTCCGCCATCGATGACGAGGTCACCGGGCTCGAGCAGGTCGCCGAGCTTGGCGACGGTCTCCCGGGTCGGGTTGCCAGCAGGGACCATCACCCACACGACGCGCGGGGCTTCGAGGGCCTTGACGAGAGCCGGGAGCGTCGCGACGTCACGCACCTCCGGGTGGTGGTCGAACCCGACCACCTCGTGTCCCGCGCGGCGCAACCGCTCGCGCATGTTGCCGCCCATCTTGCCGAGACCGATGAGACCGAGCTGCATGTCGCGTGCCTTTCTGACGGGAGCGAGCGGGGCGGTTCGAGGCTACGCCTGCGAGGGAGGCGCCGCACCGAATGGCCTCGGTGCGTCATCGTGCGAGGTGGCGCGTCATCGTGCGATCGCTCGGGCAGCCCGGGAGGGCGCGGCAGTCCGGACGGTCGGCTACCGGCGCTGGGGATCAGGATGGGGGTCAGCTGGCGAAGCGAACCGGCATGAGCACGTAGCGGTAGGACCCGTCGGGCTCACCCTCCGCCTCGTCCTGCCCGGTGAGCACGGCCGGCCGGCTCGGCTGGGTGAAGGCCAGGCGGCTGTATGCCGTGCCGACCGCGTGCAGCCCATCGAGCAGGAACTGCGGGTTGAACGCGATCTGGATCTCGGGACCCGTGAGGGTCGCCTCGACGGCTTCGGAGGCCTGCGCGTCGTCGCCCGTGCCGGCCTCGATCGCGACCTGGCCGTCGGTGAACTTCAGCAGCACGGGCGTGTTGCGCTCCGCGACGAGGGCAACCCGCTTGACCGCCTCCTCGAGCGCAGCCGTCTCGATGACCGCCTCGGTGTCCACGGAGGTCGGGAAGATCGAGGTGACCTTCGGGTACTCGCCGTCGAGCAGGCGCGTGGTCGCCCGGCGCTGGCCGGCCTCGAAGCCGATCAGGCCGTCACCGCCGTGACCGAGGGCGATCTCGACGCTCCCCGAGGCTCCGAGCGCCTTGGCTGTCTCCGAGAGCTGCCGTGCGGGGATCAGCGCGATGTGGCTGGCGTCGGTTGCCACCGGGCTCCAGGTCAGCTCACGCATGGCGAGGCGGTAGCGGTCCGTGGCCAGGAGCGTGATCTTGTCACCCTCGACCTCCATGCGCACCCCGGTCAGGATCGGCAGGGTGTCGCCGCGGTCGGCCGCGACAGAGACCTGCGCGACGGCCTGGGTGAAGACGTCGCCGGCGATCGTGCCGCTCGCCTCGGGTGCGGCCGGCAGGGTCGGGTAGTCCGCGACCGGCATCTCTCGCAGGCTGAACCGCGAGGACCCGCAGGTGACGTTGAGCTTGGTGCCGTCGGTCCCGACGTCGATGGGCTTGTTGGGCAGGTTGCGGGAGATGTCCGCGAGCAGTCGACCCAGGACCAGCACCTGCCCGGCCTCGGCCACGTCGGCCGGGACGGTGATCTTGGCGGACACCTCGTAGTCGAAGGCCGACAGCGTGAGCGATCCTTCTTCGCTCGCCTCGACGAGCACCCCAGCGAGCACCGGCACCGGCGGACGGGCCGGCAGGCCGCGCGCCACCCAGGTCACGGCCTCGGCCAGGACGTCTCGCTCAACCCGGAACTTCACGGTGCACTCACTTCGACGAGGAACGACAGATGGGGCTCAGACACTAGTCCTTGGCGGCGACAGACACCACAAACACCACGAACAACGGATGAGGCGGTTGCGGACGGGTGATCGGACGGGTCGTGGACCAGATGGTCGACCGTGCCGTCAGGCACGGCAGAGGGCGTGAGCGCGGGCCGGACCCTCGTTGTCGGGGCTTCCTGTTATTCAGAGGGTCTCGTCATAGTCGTAGGCGCTGTGGATCCTGTGGACAACCGGCGTCCAGGCAGGTCACGTTGCGAGTCGGCTTGTGCACGAGCTGTGTGCGGAATGACAGGGGTGTTCGATGCCGGTGTGGATGACGGATGACAGTGCACAGAGTCCTCACAGTCGCGGCGTGGGTTGTCCGCAGCCTGAGGCGGTTCGTCCACAGATTTCCACAGAGCTGTGTGGAATACGCCGGTGCGCCTGCGGCCAAGATGTCCTGTTTGCGCCCATTGGTGGTAGGTCGCCTGTGTATGGAGGCGGTCTCCGCTTCCACAGAGTTGTCCACAGTCAGTGGAAAACAGATCACCATCACGTCATCGACCGGTTCCACAGCCCGGAGTCACGAGGAGGTCACGCTGTGCACACAGCTGTGGATGGGGCTGTGGAGGAATGTGCACCACGGTGGAGTCAGTCGGGGAGCACGAGGCCGCGGGCCTGTGCGAGATGCCACTCGAAGAGTGCTTCCGGGTCGCCGAGGTCGCCGAGCTGGCCGAAGACCTCGCTGGACACCGCGCCGATGAGCAGCGTCCACGCCGACAGTCCCCTGGCGAGCAGGACGGCGTCGATCGCGGTCCCGGCAAAGAAGTCGTCGGCCAGCAGGTCGCCGACCGCAGCGGTTGCACCCTCGCCGGCCGAGGCATCGACGGGCGGGCCAGCAGAGGAACGTGCGATGTCATCGAGCAAGCGGGTCACCAGGGCCAGCACGGCGGTGCCCGGCCCGCTGGTGCGTTCGGCCGGAGCGGCATAGTCGGGCACTGGTGAGCCGTAGATCAAGGCGTAGTCATAGGGAAACTCGAGTGCCCAGCGCCGCACGGCTCGGCCGATGGCGTCCCATCGGCCGGCGAGATCGACCGCGTCGACGCGGTCATGTGCTGCCGCGACCTCGGCTGCGAGAGCGGTGTAGGCGTGGATGATGAGTCGTGTGAGCAGCTCGTCGCGACCGTCGACGTAGCGGTAGATCCCCGAGGACACCATCCCGAGATCGCGGGCGACCGCTCGGAGACTGATGGCAGCGGCGCCATAGCGTCCGAGGTGCTCGCGTCCGACCCGCAGGATCTCGGCTTCGACGGCGGCCCGGTTCTCATCTCGTACGCCCATGCACAGAGCCTTCCACAGGATCACGAGAAATGTGAGCACTGCTCTTGTTTTTCGCCCCAACAGTCGTCATAGTTGATTCGAGAGCAGTGCTCACATTTCTACGAAGGAGCTTGGACCATGTCTCACCACCTCGTCCTCGGAGCGGGCGGCATCGGCCGCATGACCACGGCCCGGCTCGTCGAGCTCGGCCACACCGTCACCCTCGCCTCCCGCTCCGGGACAGTCCGTGACCGTCCGTGGGCGCGGAACACCGTCCCCGCCGGACAGGCCGACCCGGTGACCGTGGTGGCTGTCGACGCCGCTGATGCGGACGCGCTGACCCAGCTCGCCCAGGGGGCGGCCAGCATCACCAACGCGATCAACCCGCCGAAGTACACGACGTGGGACACGGACTGGCCGCCGGTCGCTCAGGCGATCCTGGCGGCCGCCGAGCGCAGCGGCGCAGGCCTGGTCACGATCGGCAACCTCTATCCCTACGGACAGGTCGACGGGCCCATGCGCCCCGGCGACCCCGAGCGCCCGAACGGGCACAAGGGAGAACTGCGCTCGCGAATGTGGCGCGACGCGCTCGCCCTGCACGAGTCCGGTCGGATCCGCGCGACCGAGCTGCGGGCCAGCGACTACTTCGGCCCCGAGGCCACTCGCGGGATGAGCGTGCTCAACGACTTCGTCATCTCCCGGGCCGCCGCCGGCAAGATGGTCATGCTGCCGATGGGTCGGCCGGACGCGCCGCACACGTGGACCTACCTGGCCGACATCGGTGCGCTCGCGGCCACGCTTGCCACCGACGACCGGTCCTGGGGCCGGATCTGGCACGTCCCGAGCGCGCCCGCGAAGTCCATGCGGGCGGTTGCAGCGGACACGGCGCGCATCGCCGGCAAGCCGGCCAAGCGGGTCTGGGCGGTGCCCCGCCCGCTCGGCACGGCGCTGGGCTCGGTTGTGCCGATCATGCGCGAGCTGCGCGAGACGCGGCACCAGTTCGAGCGGCCCTTCGTCCTCGACGCGTCCCTCACGGAGGAGACGTTCGGGCTCACGGCCACGCCGTGGGAGGAGGCGCTCACGGCCACGGTGCAGGCGCTCGCCGGCTGAGCGGCATACCCGGGTGGGTGGGCCGGCGAGCCCACCCAGGTCAGTGGGACTGCTGGCGGATGCGGTTGGTCAGCTCGGTGACCTGGTTGTAGATGGCGCGCCGCTCGCCCATCAGCTCGCGGATCTTGCGGTCGGCGTGCATGACCGTCGTATGGTCGCGGCCACCGAAGTGCTGGCCGATCTTGGGCAGCGACAGGTCGGTCATCTCGCGGCACAGGTACATCGCGATCTGCCGAGCGGTCACCAGCTGTCGTGAGCGCGACGAGCCACAGAGGTCCTCCAGGGTCACCGCGTAGTAGGCGGCGGTGACCGCCATGATCGTCGCCGCCGTGACCTGGTTCGGGGTCTCGTTGGGCAGGACGTCCTTGAGCACGATCTCGGCGAGCGGCAGGTCGATCGACTGCCGGTTGAGGTTGCTGAACGCGGTGACCCGGATCAGCGCGCCCTCGAGCTCGCGGATGTTGGTCGAGAAGTTCGTGGCGATGTACTCCAGGACGTCGTCCGGGACCTTCATGCGGTCCTGGATGGCCTTCTTGCGCAGGATGGCGATGCGGGTCTCGAGGTCAGGCGGCTGGACGTCGGTGAGCAGGCCCGACTCGAACCGGGTGCGCATGCGGTCCTCGAAGCCGGACAGCTCGCGCGGCGGCAGGTCGCTCGTGATGACGATCTGCTTGTTGGCGTTGTGCAGCGTGTTGAAGGTGTGGAAGAACTCCTCCTGCGTCTGCAGCTTGCCCTGGAGGAACTGGATGTCGTCGATGAGCAGCACATCGACGCTGCGGTAGCGGGCCTGGAAGGCGCTGGCCTTGTCGTCGCGGATGCTGTTGATGAAGTCGTTGGTGAACTCTTCGGAGTTGACGTAGCGGACCCGGACGTTGGGAAACATCGTGCGCGCGTAGTGGCCGATCGCGTGCAGCAGGTGGGTCTTGCCCAGGCCCGACTCGCCGTAGACGAAGAGCGGGTTGTAGGCCTTGGCGGGCGCCTCCGCGACGGCGACCGCGGCCGCGTGGGCGAAGCGGTTGCTCGCACCGATGACGAAGGTGTCGAACGTGTACTTCGGGTTGAGCCGGGTGTCCCCGGACACCGTGGGCTCAGGTCGCTGCTGGCGCAGGGGGCCGCTCTCCCCGCCGCTGAGCGGGTGGTCGGTGTCCATCCCGTGACCGTTCCCGCCGGCAAGGCGCTGCGCCGGATGGCTCGGTGCATGGGTCGCCGGGTGCGTGCCGGGATGGGTCGACGCGTGGGCGTCGAGGGAGGTGGGTCCGTGTGCCGGCGCGTGACCCAGCGCCGGGTTGATGCCGGGCCTCGTGGCCGGCGGCATCCCGGGACGGTAGGGCGGCGCGAGCGGTGAGTCGGTGTAGCCGAGCTGGTAGGGGTCGTCGAGGTCTGCGCCATTGAGCGCGGGAGCGCTCTCCTCGAGGTCCCGCAGCGGGTTGTATGCCGTCTGGCCGGGCAGGCCGCCCGAGGTGTAGCCCCGCACGGGGCCCCGGGCGGCGTCCGACAGCGCCGGCTGGCCGGTGGGCTCGTCGGTGATCATCCCGAGGTCGGTCTCGAGGCTCTCGTCGACCGAGACGGCCAGCTGAACCGGGTGGCCGAGCTGGTCGGCCAGGGCCGCGTTGACCTGGTCGCGGACGCGGTCCTCGAGGAAGTCCTTCGTGAAGGAGTTCGGCGCGCGGACGACGGCTGTCTGGTCGAGCACGCCGACCAGGCGACAGAGCCGGACGAAGGCTCGCTCACGATTGGACAGGCCGATCGAGTCCAGGGTGCCGAGAGTCTGCTGCCAGATCTCCGCGTAGTCGACGCCTGCCTCGGCCACCTGATCCACCTACCCCTGCTGATTCGGTTGCGCCCGTTCGGATTTGGCAAGTCGGCTCGGGACCTCGGTGCCCCTCGGAGCTGCGGCGACAGCGCCTCCGGGCGGTCCGACATACGGCGTTCCTGCTGAACGATGCCTTGTTGTCCACACGTTTGTCCACAGCCTGTGTATGGCTTGCCAAGGCTCGTAAGGCTCGAAAACCTACAACCCACCGACGGGCCTGACAATCGGCTTGTCCACAGATCCTCGCACTGTTCGGCGTGTCGTCTTGCATTCTGACGGACGCATCCGAAGATCGGTCGTTTGGGGTGTGGCGCCGCAGGCCGACCTGGCCGGTTTGACCCTCCTTCAGCGGCTCCCGTATCGTTGACCGAGCGTGTCTGCGACCTCTTTCGCATGCCCATGGCCCCGATCGCCGGGTCCAGCCAGAGCCCTGGCCGGACCACCTCCTCGGAACTCCACGGGTTTGCCGATTGCGGTCGCCGAAGACCACAGCCAGCCCCACCCCACGGGAGTGCGGTCGATGCCCGTCGACCGGACACCCGCGACCTACGGAGATCCTCGTGAGCAAGCGCACCTTCCAGCCGAACAACCGTCGCCGCGCCAAGACGCACGGCTTCCGCCTGCGCATGCGCACCCGCGCCGGCCGCGCCATCCTCGCCGCCCGCCGTCGCAAGGGCCGCGCCGAGCTCTCGGCCTGAGCCGCCGAGGGCCTCGACGTGCTGCCGGCACGTCACCGCCTGCGTGACCGGGCGGACTTCACGTCGGCAGTCCGAGGGCCCGGCGCCAGCAGAGCAGGCGGGCGACTCATCGTCGTGCATGCCAACCGGACCGATGCGCGTGCGGATCTTCCGCCGCGTGTCGGTTTTGTTGTGTCGCGCGCCGTCGGCAACGCCGTCGTGCGCAACCGCACCAAGCGTCGCCTGCGCGCTGGCGTCGCGACCCGGCTGAGCGGCATACCCTCGGGGTTCGACGTCGTCGTGCGCGCAAACCCGGCCGCTGCCGCGGCGACCTTCGCCGACCTTGACACGGCCCTCGGCCGACAGATCGAGAAGGCGTGTGCGCGATGAGCGTCACCGTCAACCAGGTCCTGGCCGCGCCGCTGGTGCTCGGCGTGCGCCTGTACCAGCGGTTCATCTCCCCGCTGTCCCCGCCCAGCTGCCGCTTCTACCCCAGCTGCTCGGCGTATGCCGTCACCGCCCTGACGCGGTTCGGCCCGATCCGCGGGGGCTGGCTGGCCCTTCGCCGGCTCGGGCGGTGCCATCCGTGGAACCCCGGCGGCGTCGACCCCGTTCCGATGACATGGGCCGAGCGCAACGACTGGAAGCCCGAGGACTTCCGTCCGCGTGATGCCGACGCGGACGAGCACCAAGATCACACGACCTGACCAAGCGGCATATCGTTGCCGACCAGTGGTGAGCGGCCGTCCGGCCCGGATGTCGCCGCCGCACCAGATGACAGAGGAAGCACGTTGAGCGAGTTCTTCAACACCCTGCTCTATCCGATCAAGCTCGGTGAAGCATGGGTCATGTACGGATGGCACTGGTTCTTCGAGACCCTCGGTCTCAAGGGGGACTGGTCCGGCTGGGCGTGGGCGCTGTCGATCGTCGGCCTCACCGTGGTCGTGCGGATCCTGCTCATTCCCCTGTTCGTCAGGCAGATCCACTCCTCGCGGCGGATGCAGCTCATCCAGCCCGAGATGCAGAAGATCCAGAAGAAGTACAAGGGCAAGCGCGACCCGGAGTCCCAGAAGGCGCAGCAGCAGGAGATCATGGATCTCTACCGGCGCACGGGGACCAACCCGTTCAGCAGCTGTCTGCCGATCCTCATCCAGAGCCCGTTCTTCTTCGCGCTGTTCCAGCTGCTCAACAACCTCAAGGCCCAGGCCGAGGGCAAGCAGCCGGGCATCGGGCCGATCACGCAGCAGGTCGCGGCGCAGATCGAGGGCTCGACGATCTTCGGCGTGCACCTGTCCGACAGCTTCGTCACCGCCAACGGCAACCTCAACGTCAAGATTCTGTCGGCCGTCCTCATCGTCCTCATGTCGGCCACGACGTTCACGACGCAGTACCAGCTGATGCGCAAGAACATGCCGGCGGCTGCGCTCGACAACCCGTTCGCGAAGCAGCAGAAGGTCCTGCTCTACGTGATGCCGTTCTTCTTCGCGATCTCCGGCATCAACTTCCCGATCGGTGTCCTCATCTACTGGCTCACGACGAACCTGTGGACCATGGGTCAGCAGTTCTACGTCATCCGCAACATGCCCGCTCCGGGGTCGGAGGCCGAGGCAGCGCGGCGGAGGCGACTGGAGCGCCAGGGCAAGACCTTCGAGGAGCTCACGGTCCCCGGTCTCGACAGCGCCGCTGAGACCGTGCCGGACGATGCGCCAAGGACTGGCCAGCGGCAGCAGCCGAAGGGTAAGAAGCGCTCGAAGACGGCGCCGCCGAAGACCCGGCGATAGCGGTTACCCACCATCTTATCCACAGGACCATCGGGCCTCTGACCTGCGGAAACGTAAGTTTTCCACAGGTCGGTGGGCCATGATGAACGAAGGAGTCTCGCTATGAGCGACACACAGGCAACCCATCTCGACCCGCACGCGCAGGACGACCAGGCAGACTCGGTCGAGTCGGCCAGCGACTCCGACGAGCAGGGCCTCGCGAGCCACCACGCGCCGGATGCCGATGTGCCGGACGTGGACGTGCCGGATGCCGATGTGCCGGATGTCGAGGAGCTCGCGGCCGCCGGGTCGGACCGCGACGACGACTCGATAGCGCCGACCGCTGATGGCGGCGACAGCGACCAGGCGGGGGCTGAGCCGGCGGCGTCCGGGAAGGTCGACCGCAAGACCCGCGTCCGCCAGTTGGAGCGCGAGGGCGAGGTTGCGGCTGACTTCCTCGAGACGCTGCTCGACATTGCCGATCTCGACGGCGACATCGACGTCGATGTGGACGGTGACCGCGCGGCCGTGGCGATCGTCGACTCCGAGGAGGGGCGCGTGCCCAGGCGCCTGGTCGGGGCTGACGGCAAGGTGCTCGAGGCGCTGCAGGAGCTGACGCGGCTGGCGGTTCAGGCCGAGACGGGCGAGCGGAGCCGGCTCATGCTCGACATCGCGGGCCACCGGGCGCATCGCCGGTCCACGCTCGTGGCCCTCGCGAAGCAGGCCATCGCCGAGGTCAAGGAGTCCGGGTCCAAGCGATCCCTGGAGCCGATGAGCGCCTTCGAGCGCAAGGTGGTGCATGACGAGGTCGCCGCCGCCGGGCTGGTCTCCGAGTCCGAGGGTGTCGAGCCCAAGCGGTACGTCGTGATCCTGCCGGCCGGCGACTGAGTCGCAGCGCCCGTTCCTTTCGTGTGACCGGTGGCCTCCGCTGGAGGCCGCCGCATCGCTGGTCCTGAGATGGAGGCGTAGGGCGTGGACGAGGGCACCGACAGACCGACCGGCGTGCCGGAGACTCCCGCCGTGGCGGCGCCGATCTTCGGCGACCGGCTCGGGCTGGCCGAGGAGTTCGTCGCCATCCTGGCGGACACCGGCATCAGCCATGGTCTGATCGGGCCCCGGGAGGCGCCGCGTCTCTGGGATCGTCACGTGCTCAACTGCGCGGTCGTCGCGGACGCCATCCCGCCTACCGGGGAAGCGCAGCAGGTCATCGACATCGGGTCAGGCGCCGGCCTGCCGGGCCTCGCCCTGGCCATCGTCCGCCCCGACCTGGACCTCCATCTCGTCGAACCCCTCGCACGTCGCACGGGCTGGCTCTCGGGAACAGTGGCACAGCTCGGACTGACCAACGTCTCGGTGCACACCGCGCGCGCCGAGTCGATGTGGGACCGGATCGCGGCGCCCTGGGTCACTGCCCGGGCCGTGTCTGGCATCGTGCAGCTGGCCGAGTGGACCCTTCCGCTGCTGATGCCGAGGGGCAGCTTGCTCGCACTCAAGGGCTCACGAGCAGCCTCGGAGCTCGAAGAGTCGAGAACTGCACTGACCCGGCTCGGCGTGGTGGAGGCGGCGGTCGACCAGTACGGTGACGGGCTGTTGGAGGAGCCGACGATCGTGCTGCGCGCGACTATCGGCGAGACGCTGGACCGTCGGCGCTTTCGATCGCGGCCCACGAGCAGCGCGGGTTCCGCCCGTCGGCGGGCGGATCGGCGAGGCGGATCGCGCCAGTCCGGCCCGGCGGCAACCACCCGCCGTCGTCATCAGCCATGATCGTGTCCAGACCCTTTCGTAGGCCGCCGCGCGTGACGTGGCCTGCGGTTCGACCCCCGAGACCGGAGGTGCTCCCCTCGTGACGATGTCGACCAACCTCGGATGGCCGAGCGAGCCAGAGCCCGGTCCGGAGCACCGTCGACTTGGCTGGTTGGCTCGCATGCTTGGCGTTTCACGTGAAACGGGCGCCATGTCGGCGCCTCCTGCGCCGGGGGCGGATGCTGCGCCGGGGGTTGGTGCTGCGGTGGAGCCGGTGGCTGATCCGGCCATCGCGGATGCCTCCTCCACAGAGGTCGCGCCGGGTGATGCCGCGCCCGGGGGCAACGCTCCCGCGGGCGCCACGCCGATGTCTGTGGCTCCGGGTGGCGGCTCGGCCGGGGACGTGGAGTCGACCGAGCCAGCCCCGTCCGAGCACGAGCGGTCGGGACTTGAGTCGGCGTCCGTGGTCGCACCTGGCGTCGACGACTGGTCAGAAGCGGAGACGCGCCCGGAGCCGGCCGAGCCGGCCGCGGACGAGCACGGGCCGTCGGGACCTGAGTCCGTGTCCGTGGTCGCACCTGGCGTCGACGACTGGTCAGAAGCGGTGACTCACCCGGACCCGGCCGCGGCGGGAGATCCAGCGCGTGGGGATCTTGACGGCCCGACGGACGGGTGGCACGAGGCGTTGTCAGCGCCTCAGGGACAGACCGCAGGTTCGATGGACCCTGGCGCCATGACCGCGGCGGCGGCGACGGGTGACGCCGCCGGCTCATGGGCAGAGCTCGACTCGCAGGACGAACAGATGGCGGAAGCGGGGCGCCCCGTCGGGGAGCTGGATGAGGCGAAGGTGGTCGAGGTGGAGGTGCCCGGCGCAGGGTCTGAACTGACGGACGGGGTCGCTGAGAGCGCACCCCAGGACCTCGACCGAGACTCGTTCGGGACGGTCACCGGGAGTGCTTCGACCCGTGCGACGGAACCCTTGTCGGACGCTTCGCAAGACTCCCTGGTGGTTCGTGAGCCTGTGGACAGCGCCGTGGATGACGGGGCCGAAATCGGGGCCTCCGAACGGGAAATGGGCATTTCAGAGGTTGGGGAAAACGCTGTGGATGACCGCATTGGTGCACACCGTTTCGGTAGCCGCATCGTTGACCGAGATGCGCTTCCTACGACCGCCAGTGTCGATGACGACGACGCCCCGCATGCACGAGATCTAGCCGAGAACGCACACCGACGCATTCAGCTGACAGGGCGTCCATTTCCCAAGCCGGCGGCCCCCCGCGTCCTCACCGTGGCCAACCAGAAGGGTGGCGTGGGAAAGACCACGACGACCGTCAACGTGGCAGCCGCACTCGCTCAGGCAGGTCTCCGAGCGCTGGTGATCGACCTGGATCCTCAGGGCAACGCCAGCACCGCCCTCGGCATCGACCACCACGCGGAGGTGCCATCGATCTACGACGTCATTGTCGAGGGCACGCCGTTGCTGGAGGTGATCCAGCCGTGCACGACGGTTGACAACCTCTACTGCGCCCCGGCGACCATCGACCTCGCAGGAGCGGAGATCGAGCTGGTCTCCCTCGTCGCCCGCGAGTCGCGCCTCCAGAAGGCGATCGCCGCTGCCACCGAGACCGGACATTCCTTCGACTACATCCTCATCGACTGCCCGCCGAGCCTGGGCCTGCTCACCGTCAACGCGATGGTGGCGGCCAGCGAGGTGTTCATCCCGATCCAGTGCGAGTACTACGCACTCGAGGGCCTGTCGCAGCTGCTCAAGAACATCGAGCTGGTCAAGGCTCACCTGAACCCACCGCTGCACGTCTCGACGATCCTGCTCACGATGTATGACGGCCGAACCCGGCTGTCCGCGCAGGTGGCAGACGAGGTCCGGGAGCACTTCCCCGAGCAGGTGCTTCGGACGACGGTCCCCCGTTCGGTCCGCGTGTCCGAGGCCCCGAGCTTCGGCGAGACGGTCATGACCTATGACCCGACCAGCAGTGGTGCCCTCGCCTACCTCGAGGCCGCCGGTGAGATCGCCGACCGGGGCGCGCAGGGTCGCGTCTGACGAGCGACGTACTACCCGTGAAACGGGGTCGCCACCGCCTGGTGGCGGCCCCGTTTCACGTGAAACCGCGTCGGGGGCCGGCGAATTGGGTGGTCGTCGTCGCTGGTCGTCGCTGGTCGTCGCTGGTCGTCGCTGGTCGTCGCTGGTCGTCGCTGTGGTGGTGAGGCGGTCATGATGCGGTGGTGTGGTCAAACCTGGCGGGTGACCTGTCACGTGCATCGGTCCAGCGGCGGGGCACTGCCGTGGTTCGGCCTCCGAGGGCGCTCCGCGGGCGCAGCGGGACGGCTCGGCTCGCGGACCCTGAGCTGGTCGACGGGGGAGGGGTGTGACGAGGTGAGGGTGTCGAGAGCGATCAGCGGGCGCGTCACGGCGGTCGTGACCGCAGGGCAGTCGCCACCTCGCCGAGGGTCGCCACGTCTCGCGCTACCACCTCGGTGCGGTAAGGCGCGATCGGGTGGAGGCGGAACGGCCGCCGAAGACTGCGGACGTGACGTCCAGCCCGGACCCCCAGCCGGATGCTGGGCGGGATGCGAATCGGGCGACGAGTGACCGGCGCAGTGAGCCGGCGGGCTCTGCCTATGGGGTGATGGACCAACCCCACCCGTCGGCGTCGTTGGGGCTCCCTCCGGCCCGGGGACGGCCGAGAGCTGCGCAGCGACTGGGGACTCGGGCGAGGGCCAACGTGTCGTGACCATGGCGTGTTCGGGTCTGGCGAGGCTGTAGAAGCATCGCGGCGCCGCAAGCGTTTCACGTGAAACGAGGCGCGTCCCCAGTGAGTCGATCGCAGGATCGACACCCGCACGCCCCGAAGGGGATCCCGCTGCCGGGCGGGAGGTTAACGTGGTGCCGTCTGGCCGAAGCCCACTGTGACGGGTGTCCGTGAGAACAGGGCAAGGCCGGTCCGCACCAGGGGTGTGATTGCGGACGCTCCAGCGGACCTGGGTGCTGCGACAACCCTCGAAGATGCGCTGTATGCCGTCGCTCCGGCGATGCCCCAACTGCGGCAGCTTGGCTACCGCGTGATCGGCCAGGCCGTCCGGCTCCGCCGCGAACTGATCATGCGCCTGGTGTGGCCGCGAAGTGCCTGGCGGCCGCCACCACCGATGGCGTGGAGTCACGGCCAGCGCATTCGCAGCCGTCGGCGGCTGGACCGGCGGGCACGCGGCGACGACGCGGGGAGGGGTGGTCGAGTCCGATGGCTACGGATACAGCCGTCGAGGTATGGGCGGCTTCAGCCCATCCGCTCCCAGGTCGAACCATGAGCCGGTCGGCGCTGGTGGGCGTTTCACGTGAAACGGTGGGCCGCGCACGGTGGGCCGGGCATGGCAGCCCCGCCCAGCAAGGCCATTGATGCGGCGAGGGATCTTCTCGTACGGGCTGGGCCCCCCGATTCACAGGGCTCAACGCACTACGCGGACACGAGGAGCTGATGCCTTGGAGCGGCCCTGTAATTGCCACGGACGTTGAAGAGCTTGGCCAGTGGGGCGAGGGGCGTGTCGGGCGAGGGGTCGGGCGAGGGGTCGGGCGAGGGGGGTGTCGGGCGTGAGGCGTGTCGGGCGCGGCCTCGGAGGTTCCCGGGCCGGTGGTGCTCCTGTCCGACACAGCATCCCTCGAGCTGGACATGCGCTGGCAACGGCAGGGGAGCGCCCGGCAGTCGCCAGCACCGATCCTGTCTGGTGTCTGGCGCGGCGTTCTGGCAGTGGTTGACCGTCGGCCCACGCGCGATGCCTGGTGCTGGTCCAGTCCGGCGGCGAGGGCAGCTTCGGCCTCGCACCGCTCCCGAGCGCTGAGCGGCGGTACTCAGTCGAACCGAGGGTGGGGCGAACTCAGGAGCCGGTCCAGGCGCGCGAGTGTTTCACGTGAAACAGAACGGCGTCTCTAAGGTGCCGGGCGCACCCTCGTGGTCTGTAGTCCCGGCAGCGAGCGCACGCCGAAGGCCGGCCTTGGCGTTCAGCGATGTGGCAGACCCGAGACGAGGCCCGACCGAGACGAGGCCCGACCGAGACGAGGCCCGACCGAGACGAGGCCCGACCGAGACGAGGCCCGACCG